>NATJ01000002.1 GCA_002085305.1 Epsilonproteobacteria bacterium 4484_65
ACTGCTGCACCTAACTTATCAGGCATAGGCATAATCATCTCTTTTCCAAATGCTTTTTCAATCACAGGAACTTTAGCATGCTGTGTAGCATCCCACTCTTGAAGTACTTTTTTAGTTTTCGCATCGATCAATTGACCTTTAGTTTTACCAACTTTAATGATTCTGTCAGTCTCTAGAGTATCTTTGTTGATCAAGTGAACTTCATTGTACTTATCTGGTTTACCAAGTACACAGTCAGCCCATAGGTATGGAGTATGGTGTGCTGTACCGATAAATAGACCACCACCGGCAGTTTCAACTTTTTTAACTACTTTCCAAGTTGAATCCCAAATTACAACAGAACCAATATTCATACTAACAGTAGCATGAAGTTGTTTCTTTTGTCCTTTTGAGTACCAAGAAGAACCTTGACCCGGGTGTGGCTTAGATTTTTTACCTGTATGCACTTTAGCAGCAAGGTTTTTCTCTTTAAAGTCAACGATACCAACAACATCAGACCCTTGAGAAGCGATCATAAAGTATCTACCGAAGTCTTCACCTTCATCTTCATTCAAGAATGCATCGTGGAGGATCTTACCAATATTTGGAATATCTCCAACGATCGGGAAACCTTCTTTAGAGTAATCGATAATATATGTATGTCCACCATCTTTAAGAGCCATTGCAAAGTATGGTCCATAAGGAGTATCTGCTAGAGATGCAACTCTTGATGGTCCTATTTGTCCATCAGGATCAATAACACGGCTTGTATCAAACGCTTTAAGCGGCTCAAGTGTATGTGCATCACAAAGTACTGCACCACCCGGGTTATAGTTACCAGCGATTACATATTTACCATCTGGAGATACTGCAAGACCTCTTGATTCTTGTCCTACTTGAACTGTTGCCAATGTAGGCTGTCCAGGTGCACCGATATCAAACATACTTAATTTACCTGAACGAGAGATAGAGTAAGCATATCTAGGGTTTGCTTTGTTGGTTACAGTTACGTGTACCGCAAATCCTGCTTTATGACGAGAAAGTACTTTACCGTTTGTTGAATCAATAAAGTCGACCAAAGAAGCATCTCTTTCTGTTGCAAAAGTGATATCCTTAACATTCTTAACTTCACCACCTTTGATAGCACCATCTTTAGCTACTGGATACTTTTTAGCCAATGCATCAACATCTGCTAATTTTGTCCATGTTTTTTTCACTTCATCAAGATCAAGTGTTAACTCAACTGTATTTTTCCAGTCCATCAACCAGTCGATCATACCTGCAGCATCATCTGATGAGAATGAACTATTCCATGCTGGCATTGCCGTATTTTCAACACCATTCATGATCTTTTCAACTAACATTTCTCTTGTTTGCTTTTTAAGTGCTTTGGGTCTAAGGTCTGATCCAACACCACCTTGGTGGATAGGTCCGTGACACCCTTGACACTCTTTCTCATACTTCGCAGCGAAATCCATACTTGATGTACCCGCCATAGCCATTGTAGCTGCAAAACTAGTTGCTGCTGCTAAACCTAAAAGTTTGTTCAATTTCATATTTTCTCCTTTATATTATCAAAATTGAAAGTTTAGAAAAAAATTTATCTTTCTTCTAAGTTTCTTTCGATAAAATCACGAGTCTTTTTAAAAAGACAACTCACACACATTTTGAGGACTCTACCTAGTCCTCATTCCTCACTTGCAATTACTTTAAATTACAAATAAGTATATCATGTATTAACTTAAGCAAAATATATAATTATCATCATATTTACTGATAATTATTGCTCTTCCTGTAATCTCTTTTTTTCCTGCTTATAAATCCAGAACATAGGTAAGATAATTACCGTATGTAAAAAGATTGTCAGGGTCAATGGTCCTTGATTTAGCATCGCAAAAAAACTTGGTACGACATCAGTCATTGGTTCAATTAACATTTCTATTCTCCTTTACAGTTTATGATGCGGGGAAACCCGCATCAAATATTTTAAGCTGCTTGAGCCTCATCTTGTTGAGCCTTCTTACCGATAGTAAGCATATCCACAACAAGATAGACAAATCCTACAAGTGTTACTACACCCATGATCGCTCTCCAAAGCTGTCCTTGAATATACCAAGGTAACTCTTGAGCTACAAAGAATGCATTCCAAGTTGCACCTAGTTCAGCTCTTTCAACAAGTACTTGCTCGTATCCTGCGATAGTCAAGGCAATAGTCATACCCATCACACCAAATGCTGTAAGGAAAACTCCCATTTTAGAGTTGAATGTTGCTTTCATACGTTTTACACCGTAAGCACCTTGGATACCTATATACATCATACCGATAAGGATCGTTGCATAAGCACCGAAGAATGACAAGTGACCATGAGCCGCTGTAAACTGTGTACCGTGTGTATAGATATTTACTTGAGGTAAAGTATGGAAGAATCCCCATATACCTGCACCCAAGAAGTTACCAAATGCATTCAGTACGATCCAAGTCATAGCCGGACCATTTTTAATAACCGAACCTGCTTCACCTCTCTCTTTAGCTGCACCTTGCTGTTTACCCCAGTCATAAAGGACGTGAACAAACATCGCAACCAATGGAACTGGTTCCAGTGCTGAGAATAGTGCACCAATTTCCCACCAGTACTCAGGTGTACCGATCCAGAAGTAGTGGTGACCTAAACCAAGAACACCTGATCCAAAGAGCATAAGCACTTCGATCCATAGCCACATTTCAACGATCTCACGTTTAGCACCGATAAGTTTGATCAATGCATAAGCAGCAAGAACCCCTACAAATACTTCCCAAGTTGCTTCAACCCAAAGGTGTATAACCCACCACCACCAGAATTGATCCATTGAGATGTTATCTGTAAAGAACATACCTGTCAGGTAAAGACCTGCTAGTGCAAGTAGATCGGCTATCATTACTGTCATGATCCCTGTCTGCTTACCTTTCATGTAAGTTGCAAACATATTCCAGTAAAAGATAAGAACAACTACAACGATACCGATATCAGCCCATCTTGGTGCTTCGATATACTCACGACCTTCATGGATCAACCAGATTGACGCTTCTGTACCAGCACCAACTTGGGAGCCAAAAATTGGATCGCGGCAACAAGTCCCAAAAGAAGCTGTGCACCAAAGAGTATAATTGCTACTCTGAAATACATCATCCCCAATTTTTGACCGTCATTGGTCAAATGATTTGTTTTAATACTAGCGAGCATGGGTACCTCCTGCTTTAAATGTTTCAACAGTTTTCGAGAAGTTTCTAGGGAAACCATTGGTGTCAATACTACTCATATGCTTAAGGAATGCTACCAAACCTTTTGCTTCATCTGCAGTGATTCCAAGATCTGGCATCATACGTGCATGTGTAGGATATTGTGATGGATGTTGTAAAAACTCTGCCATCGCCTCTTCAACTGTTGTTTTGCCAGTCATACCTTGTAGTGGTCCACCATTTTGCCATGCTGGATCTAACCAAGATTTTGTAAGATCCGGTGCAAAATATGCTCCATTACCCAAAAGTGTGTGACAGTTCATACAGTTTTTTGATTGAGAAGTAAGTTTTCCAAGGTGCAAAAGTGCTCCTGCTTCCTCTTCACTATAGTCATCTCTACCAAAGAACTTCTGTTTCTCACCAATAACTGGCACCTCAGATCCTCTTTTTGCATTAAACTTGTAATCAATATGATAATTGATAACCGTTGCTCCAGGAACTCTTTTAGTTACCCCATTTTTAAGGTCTGCATCTGTACCCATACTAATCTGCCCAAGTGTATCAAAACTAAGCCAGATAAGTAACATTACCGCAAATCCAGTTACCCATGCCGCTGAACGACGCCAGAATGGAATACTAGTCCAAACCGAAACATTTTTGTTAGCCATGTTTCCTCCTTTTTTATTGGTAGAATGTTTTACGTTCTACTATGATTGTTTTTCTTGTATCACTTCGTCTTCTGGATCATAACGTTCATCCGCTGCAGTAATTAAATAAAAATACAGATGCGGAATAAACAGGTATGCTACCATTGTGACCATCAATATTTTCATTGTAAAGTGGTTACTTTGGATAAGAAGAGCGAAATCATACAAGAAGTAAGTTTGCAATGCCCAAAATAGATATCCAACAGGCATCCATTTTTTGGAAAAGTAGCCCATTTTTGAAAGGGTTATGACTGCTGCATATCCTACACCAAAAATGAGTACCAGTGTTGACTCTATAAAGATAGGCAAGAATTGATCTAACGCGATCTCTGGACGAAGTATCAACGGTTCCATATATGTCTCCTATTGTATATCTATTTACTGAAAGGCTTAAATGACCCTAGAGCATGAGAGTATTATGACAGTTTCAAACTGTAAAGCTATTGACATATATCAAGAAAATGAAAGATAATTATAAAATTGATAAGTTAATTAAGTAATAATTATAGTACTAAAATAGAAGAAAAAGTTATAATAGTGTGTTTTGTCTGTAATTAAAAAACACACTACGCTAATTTAAATTATTTGACAATACATCTGGCAGAGAAAAAAGGTCTTTCATAATTAGGAGAGACAAAGTTATCTCCCTCCAGTCGCCACTCACGGGATTTTTTAACCATAACATACGGAGCTACTTTTCGCACCATACGACTTTCACATATGATTTCCAAATCTTTTTCAAAAGCAATCTTAACTTCTGCCATTCTGTTCATGGTCATATTATAATGCAATCCAATCATAATTGCAATCACTAACGATACCCACATAAGCCCTCTTTTTGCAGCTCCTTTTGACATAAATGGTCTGGTGCCTACAAACAGTGTAATAAGTAGTACAATGGCTCCCAATATAAGATATCCGCCTTCTAAAAAGAAAAAGTTTTTAAGATTCGGCATTTAGTGCCTCACTGTACTGAATTTCACACAAATAATTTATTAATTTGTTGCACTGTGTTTTAACGCTTGTAATTCTTGTCATTGTTCACGCCTGTATTTTAAATTTTGACAATAGTAACACAGTTTAATAGTGTCTATGTTGATATTCATCAAGCGATTTTTAGTAAAAAGGCTCTATACTTACCTAAAATAATTACAGGTTAACCTATGAACTCACTAAAAAAATATCTTCCTTTGGCACTAATGTTAGGCTTTCTTGCAATAGCTATCTCAGCATATATACAAAGTAAACCAAGTCATAAAAATGCACGCGTATACACAACAGTGAAACAATACAGCCCTTACTATACCGACCAACGTTTTGGCGGTATACAGATCATGAGTAAAGAAGATGCCAACTTTAAAGAAAAACCTGACAACATGGCACTTTTTAAACGTCTTGATGAACTCGAAAAGGCTTGGGGACAAAAGCATCTTAAGCTTGAAAACAATACACTCATCATCTTAGATAATAATGGCACTCAACAAGCAACTCTCCCTCTAAATACACAAGAGGAAATCAACTTTACACATCATTTTTACGGGATATAAATATGCTTCACATTGTTCTCACGCTTGTCTTTTCTATTGTGATGCTGATCTTTATGATCTTCCCTGCTATGAAGATTGTAGAATGGCTGGAAGGTCAAGTAGATATCCCGGAAAAGTGGCATAATCCACTTCTTATGTCTACCACCGTATTCCTCTCATTCTGCATAGGACTCTTCCTTCAGTTTGCATAACCGACTATTAACAACAATTTAGCTAGAATATCCAATTATTTTACATACCTCTTTAGGGTATGTTACGGAGCAAGAAAATGGATAAAGCAAAATATATCTGGATGGATGGTGAACTGACACCTTGGGATAATGCACAAGTACACGTTCTCACACATACACTACACTATGGTAACGGTGCCATAGAGGGCACAAAAGCCTACAAAACAGTAGATGGAAGATGTGCTATTTTTAAACTGAATGAGCATACACAAAGACTTCTAAATTCATCAAAAATGACGCTGATGGATGTTCCCTATACACTTGAAGAACTCAATGCTGCACAGGTAAAACTATTACAGGAAAATGAACTCTTTGATGGTGCTTACATCAGACCACTTGTTTACCTTGGTTACGGCGTTATGGGTCTTTACCATAAAGATTGTCCGGTAAACGTATCTATCTCAGCATGGAAATGGGGAGCATATCTTGGTGAAGAGGGCCTTAGAAAAGGGATTAGATTAAAAGTCTCATCCATGACAAGAACACCAAACACTTCAGGTATGGGAAAAGCAAAAGCTGTAGCAAATTACCTTAACTCTCAAATGGCAAAATTTGAAGCTGTTGAAGCTGGTTACGATGAAGCACTTCTCAGAGATGACCAGGGGTACATCGCTGAAGCATCTGGTGCCTGTTTCTTCATGGTAAGAGAGGGAAAACTTATCTCTCCTCCAAGCGATAACACACTTGAGTCTATTACACAGCAAACCGTTATCGATTTGGCTACTGACATGGGCATAGAAGTTATTAGAAGACGTATTACCCGTGAAGAGATCTACATTGCTGATGAAGCTTTCCTCACCGGTACAGCAGCAGAAGTAACCCCTATCCGTGAAGTAGATGCACGTATTATCGGTTGTGGTTCACGCGGAACGATCACAGAAAAATTACAAACAGCCTATTTTGATGTAGTTGCAGGTAAAAACCCTGACTATATTCAACACTTAACCTATATAAACTAAGGAAAAAACATGCCAGCAGACATGAACGACTATTTTAAAAAGAAAAGACCAAGCAATAACTCAAATAACAATAACAACAGTGGTGGAGGAAGTAACTTTGAAAATCCTCTAGGAAATATGGGTAAAGGTGCTCCATGGATATTTATTCTCTTAGCTATAGGATTTGGAATTTTTGTACTTAAACCATTTACCATCATCAACTCCGGTGAAGTTGGGATCAAAGTAAATACCGGTAAATTTGAACAGGAAGCACTTCCTGCCGGACTACATTTTTATATCCCAGTTCTACAAAAAATCATCCCTGTAAATACACGTATCAGACTCATCACATACTCTAATGTCAGCACCGGTGCACTTGGTGATTCGTATAGAGGTTTTGAAGGCGGCTTACGTAGAAACCCTGCTATTTCAGTACTCGATAAAAGAGGTTTGACAGTAAACATCGACATTGCTGTACAGTATCGTCTTAAAGCAGAATCTGCACCAGCTACCATTGAAAAATGGGGTTCAAGCTGGGAAGAGAAGATCATTAACTCTAAAGTAAGAGAAGTGGTACGTGATGTTGTTGGACAATACACTGCAGAGCAACTTCCAGAAATGCGTAATGAAATTGCTGCAGCCATAGAAACAAAAGTAAAAGAGAGTGTAGATGAGCTTCCAAATCAACCAGTAATACTTACTTCTGTTGAACTTAGGACCATTAACCTTCCTACGAAGATCAAAGACCAAATAGAACGCGTTCAAATTGCAAAACAAGATGTAACCATAGCAGAGCAGCAAAAAGAAAAAGCAAAACAACAAGCACAAAAAGCTGCTGAAATCGCAAAAGGTGAAGCAGAAAGAAACCGTATTGAAGCACAAGGTGAGGCAGATAAAATTCGTATTGAGGCTGAAGAGCAAGCTAAGGCAAATACCTTGATCTCACGATCATTAACTCCTGAACTCCTTGAACTAGAGCAGATCAAGACACAAGGGAAATTTAACGAAGCACTTAAAGTAAACAAAGATGCAAAGATTTTCCTAACACCTGGTGGAGCGGTACCAAATATTTGGGTGAATACACAAGGTAAAGAAAAACTTTTAAGTACACAACAATAGAACCATAGGGTGTTGTCTCCCGACAACACCAATAACAAATTTATAATTTACGGTGTTGTGAGGGCACAACACCCTATACACTGGAGACCACATTATGAACATAGACTGGAATAAAACCCCCCTTATCCCTGCAATAGCACAAGACAACGAAACAAACCAAGTACTTATGCTTGCCTATATGAATGAAGAGGCTTACAATCTTACCCTCTCTACAGGATTCGCACACTACTTCAGTAGAAGCAAACAACGCATCTGGAAAAAAGGTGAAAGTTCTAACCATACACAAGAGGTAAAAGATGTACTTCTTGACTGTGATGCAGATACAGTAGTATTGAAAATAAAACAAAATGGTGTAGCCTGTCACACAGGAAGAAAAAGCTGTTTCTTCACTTCAGTGGTCCAAGATAAAATTATCTTAGAACAAGAAGTAGATACAGATGCCATCTATGGCGTAGTAGATACCCTTTACCATACTATTTTAGAGCGCAAGAATACTTTAAATAATAATGCTTCTACCGAAACTAAATCTTGGACTAAAAAATTGCTTGATAATAAAGAACTCATGCTCAGCAAGATCCGTGAAGAAGCAGATGAAGTATGTGTTGCTATAAATAAAGAGAGTGATGAACAAGTCATCTACGAATCTGCCGACCTACTTTACCATACACTAGTAGGACTAGGTTACCGTGATATTTCTCCTGATAGAGTAAAACAAGAGTTAGCAAGAAGATTTGGTTTAAGTGGCCTAGAAGAAAAAGAAAGCCGTTCTAAATAAACCATCACGTAGGGTGGATTGCCCAACGGAAATGCCCTTGGGGTATATCCACCGCCAAAATAAATTTCATATTGAAACAAATGGTGGGAAATCCCACCCTGCGCGCAAGTTATCAAAGGTGATGCATTATGGTGTCATTTATTAAAAAAGGTGGGCATAAAATGCCCCACCCTATGGTAAAAAAGTAGGTGTAGGTGGGCTTTATTAAGCCCCATCTACCCAAACAAAGTTAGCACCCTCCAGCACACCCAGGACTTTCCGCATTACCCCCAGCAAAATAGTTCCCATCAAAACTCACAAGTGAATACGTTCTTTCATTACCAAGTGACTCTTTAAGCCCTTCAATAGAGAGAAAACCAAGAGAGTCAGCACCCATATTTTTTGCTATCTCTTCAGGAGTATATTTGGTAGAGACAAGTTCTTCTTTGGTTGGGGTATCTATACCATAACGACAAGGATATTTTATCTCAGGTGCTGCTATACGCATATGTACCTCTTTGGCACCTGCTTCTTTAAGCATACGTACTATCTGTTTAGAGGTTGTACCACGCACAAGTGAATCATCAATAATGGCTACTCTTTTACCTGCAATAAGATGTTTTATCGGTGAGAGTTTGAGTTTTACTTTTAGGTCACGTATCTCTTGTGTTGGCTCAATGAATGTACGACCCACATAGTGATTACGTACGATCCCCATCTCAAACGGTACGCCAAGTCCATCCGCATATCCTTTAGCCGCTGCTACACCAGAATCTGGTACAGGCAACACCAGATCTATCTCTGTAGGAGTCTCTTTTGCCAATCTTTTTCCCATCTCTAAACGCATCTCATAAACATTTTTACCATCGATGATAGAGTCTGGTCTTGCAAAATAGATATACTCAAATGCACAAGGATGGTAATCTGCTTCGAATATCTGCTCACTTACAGGCTCTTTCCCCTCTTCAAAAATAAGCATCTCTCCTGGTTCTACATCACGTACAAAATCTGCACCCACTAAGTCAAAAGCACAAGTTTCAGATGAAACAATATAACCACCATCTTTTAGTTTTCCAAGACTAAGAGGACGAATACCAAAACGATCACGGATAACAAACATTTTAGAACGGCTTTGTATCGCTAGACAATATGCACCTTCTATTTTAGTCAGCATATCCTTAATACGATCAACCAAAGAATCCTTTTGAGACTTGGCTATAAGATGTATAATATTCTCTGTATCCATATCGGTCTGAAAAATAGCACCTCTATCGATGAGTTCATTTCTTACTTCAAGCTTATTGATAAGGTTACCATTATGAACAACAGATATTTCTCCCAATTTATACTTGGCAAATACAGGCTGTGCATCTCCTGCTGATTCACTCCCTGCTGTAGAATAACGGTTATGACCTACTGCACAACATCCTTCCATACTATCAAGTGTCTCTTGTGAAAAAACATCAGCAACCATCCCACGCTTTTTATAAATAGAAATTTTCTCTCCATTGGATATGGATATCCCTGTAGCCTCTTGCCCTCTATGCTGCATTGAAAACAGGGAATAATACGCTACCGTAGAAGCTTTTTTTGCACCAAATACACCTACAATTGCACACATATTAAATTCCTAAACAGTCATTGATAGAGTAAAGACCACTCTCTTGATCTACAAGCCATGTAGCTGCACGAATGGCACCTTTTGAAAATGTCTCTCTGCTGGTAGCGGTATGATTGAGTTCTATAAACTCACCATCATTATAAAAACCAACTGTATGGCGACCTACGATGTCACCACCACGAAGAGCCATAACAGCTATCTCATCTTTGGTTCTTGCACCTATTTGCCCATCTCTTCCACTTACACGTACTGCATCTAAGTCTAAGCCACGTCCTTTAGCTGCAAATTCACCTAAAGTAAGTGCTGTTCCCGATGGTGCATCTACTTTATATCTATGGTGCTGTTCTACGATCTCAATATCAAAATCTGTAAGTGTTGCTGATACTTTTTCAACCAACTGTTTAAGCAATGCAATACCTGCTGACATATTTGAAGAGTAAAGTACTGGCATCTCTTTAGAAGCCTCTGTTAAAAGATTTTGCTGATGTGCTGTAAACCCAGTTGTTGCAATAACAAGTGCTGTAGGATTTTTCAAAGCTTCTTCACAAAGTTCCTGTGTTGCAACAGGTGCAGAGAAATCTATCACTACGTCACATATTTCAAGCACTGCTTTCATACTGTTTGTTACCAACACATCAGCTGGGACATCTATTTTTAGTTCATCAAATACATGCAGTGCACTAAGCATTAATGCTTCATTTTCCAATACATTTTTAATAAGGTGTTCACCCATTCTACCTGTACTGCCTACAATACCAACTTTTGCCATTCTCTAATCCTTATTTATGCTTGTTCTTGAATATATGAAATTACTTGAAGTGCTGCTGTTGCACCGTCACCCGCTGCTGATACAACTTGTTTAGGAGCTTCTATACGCATGTCACCCGCTGCAAAAAGTCCAGGTACTGATGTTTTCATACTGAGATCTACAATGACCTGACCCCAGTCATTCACATTACAGACAAATTCACCATTTTCATCTTTCAGTACAGAGTTACTTACATCATGACCTACAAAAACAAAAAGACCTGTATTGTCCATATGCGTGATCGTGCCATCATTATTTTTGATATCCACACCTGTCAGTCCCATAGCATCACCTACTGCTTCTTCTATCACAGAGTTTGTAATGAGGTGTATATTGTCTTTTCTCATAACTCTATCTAATGTAGGTGGTGTTGCTCTAAACTCATCACGTCTATGCACAACATACACATCTGAACAAATGTTTGAAAGATAAAATGCTTCTTCTAAGGCCGTATCTCCACCACCTAAAACTGTAACAGGTTTGTCTTTATAGAAAAACCCATCACAAGTAGCACAAGTACTCACACCTTTTCCAAAATATTCATTTTCGCCTTTGAAGCCGGCTCTTTTAGGTACTGACCCTGTACAGACAATGACTGTCATTGCTTCTACAGTTTCTCCACCTTCAAGTGTTACCATAAAATGTTTACCCGTTTTAGCCACACGCTCTACTTTTTTCATCTCATGCTTGAGTCCAAAGTAAAAACACTGTTCTTGCCAGGTATCCATAAAATCCATACCTGTTTTATCATGTTCGAAAAACCCCGGGTAGTTCTCTATCTCAGAACTACCGGTGATCTGCCCGCCAGGCAACCCCATCTCAAACATTGTTACATTCTTAAGTCCACCACGTGTAGCATAAAGCCCTGCAGTAAGTCCCGCTGGCCCGCCACCGATGATTGCACAATCTAACATTTGATTCCTTCATAAAATATTTAAACAAATGATACCTATTATACTATGTAAATACTTGGTTAAAAATTTTAGAAGATTCTATCTAAATGTAGATATAAAAGAAGTGTTTAAAAGAGGGAGTTTGTCCCTCTTAATGCATAACTTACAGTTGTGCGTTGATTTTATCAGCAAATGCATCTTTAGAAGCTGCACCTACCATTTGGTCTACCACTTCACCATCTTTGAAGAAAAGGATCGCTGGAATTGATCTGATACCATATTTTACAGCTAAGTCTTGCTGCTCATCTGTATTTACTTTAGCGATAGTTGCTTTTCCGTCAAAATCTTCAGCTAATTCTTCAACTACTGGAGCGATCATTCTACAAGGTCCACACCATGGAGCCCAAAAGTCTACCATTGTTACACCTTCAGCTACTGTTGCTTCAAAGTTGTCTGCTGTTAATTCTACATATTTTGCCATGTTTAAATCCTTTAAATTTTTATTTGAAAATTATATCTTAATTTCGCTAATGAGTTATAGCTTATCTTTATTATTTTGTCAACTATTTTTAACTCTACTGCAAAATATACACTTATTGTGTAGAAATAGTGTGTAGTGTAATTTCAGGATATTCTGCAGAACGTGTTCCCTCTATCACTTTAGTTGATGCTCCTTTAACTGTATAGACAAACGAAATCTTAGGCTTATTAGTAGTATTTTTATTTGCCCTATGCAATAAAAGGGAGTGAAAGATCACTACATCTCCTTTTTCTAGCGTTGTTGATACTTTTTTCTCTATAAGAGGGATATTTTGATCAAACTCTTCTTTCAAGTACTCTTTTTCATCAAACTGCTCAGGCTTAAATTTCATGCGATGACTCCCCGGTATAAACTCAAGAACTCCATTTTCACTATACTCATCATCTAGAGCCAACCAGATACTTACAAGATTGTCATCTGAATAACGCCAGTATCGTCTATCTTGATGCCATCTTGTTTGGGTACTTTGATGTGGCATTTTTGTCATGATAGAGTTATGATGTGCAGTAGTGATAACGACTTGATCATTTAAGACCTGCTGTAAAACAGGTCGTATTTTCTCATCTTCCATCCACTCTTTAAAAAGAATATCCCGACTATATACTTGTCGTAAACGTCTAACAGTAGTACCGGCTTCTTCGCTGCTATAGTCGGTCACATCCGTACGATATGCTTTAGATTTTACACCATAACCTACTTCAGTTTCTATAGGCTCTATCTTATACTTCAAATGTACTTTTGCTACATCCAAAATAGCGTCACACTTTTCTTTGTCTGCAAAATCTCTCAAAATTAAAAAACCATCTTGGTTAAATTGTAGGAGTTGTTCATTTGAGAGTATCATAAGACTACCTTTAGAGTATCATTGAAAAAGATTATAGCGTAACATTCTCTATAAACTCTACCTCATCATGACGAATAATAAGTGCATCAATACTGAATGCGACATCTAAATTTTTTGTTTTCATATAATAGTGTGCAGAGTTGATCACCTTTCGGAGTTTTGCAGGAGTTACATTATAGATGGGATCAAAATCTGCTTTACCACTTTTGACTTCGATAAAATGTAAAACATTATCTCTTTGTGCGATGATATCTATCTCCCCTAGCTTACGTGCAAAATAGTTACGCTCAAGGATAATAAAACCCTCCTGTTCCAAAAAAGCTGTTGCCAAATCTTCACTTTGGTCACCGTACTTCTTAGGAAGTTCTCTCATTTAGCTACACGCTACTTCTGAACCTACAGGTATGATATCTACCTTAACAGATTTAAATCGTGCTGTAAGTATCAGCTCATCACTCTCATCTCCAAAGACTGCATTGATACGGCTCTTTGCATGATGAAAAGTACAAAAAAGTGTCTTAGGCTTCACTTTATCCGTATATCTTACACCGAGTGCTTCTGTCTCACCATACTCACTTTTGAGTATGACTTTATCTCCAAATTTACCTTCATCTTCGACTGAAGCCAAGAGCACATCTTCACTATGCTTATTATAAAGTGACTCTGTACGTTTTGTCTGTGCTGCATTGTTATAGTGAGGCAGTGCACGCCCCGTTGTAAGATAAAAACCTTCTAAAGAATCATCATAAAACTTTTTATCAAGTATCGCCTGTATCATACCTCGTGGCTCATACTGTTTATAGACATACTTACCCAAGCCATCATCTGTACGGAAATCAAGCAGGTGAAGTATAGGGGTATCTTCATGATAAATAGGCCACTGCATACCACGCTTTCTATGGCGCTCCAGTCTATAGTATGCAGCACCGGAGAAACGTCTAGGTGCCACTACTCGTACTTCATTCCAGACATCTTCACTTGTCTTAAAGTTAAAGTTTTTTCCATCACCAAGTTTCTCAGCCATTTGTGTTAAAATTTCCCAGTCATCCGGTAGATCAGACTTTACAAGTGGCTGAGAAAGGTGTAATCTTCTCATTGCATTCACATAGACACCTGTCTTCTCATAAGCAGACTTTACACCTATAATGATATCTGCTTTCTTAGTCACATCTGTCATAAATAACTCTTGTACCATAGTAAACTCAAGGTTATCCATAGCCTTATCTATTTTATCTATATTTGGATGTATATGCGTGATATCTTCACCCATATTGAGTAGTGCTTTGATACGCCCTTCATTCATAGCATCCATCAGCTGCGGTGTCATAAGTCCAACCGTTGGTGCATCCTGATAATCTGGCAGATAGTAAGGAAGACAGCCCATATCACAAGCACCCTGTACATTATTTTGTCCACGCAGTGGCATAAGTCCTGCACCCATCTTACCTATATTTCCAGTCATCAATGCTAAGTGAGTGATAGCCATAACCGCGTAAGAACCATCTAAGTGCTCAGTAATTCCAAGCCCCCAAAAGATCATTGATTTTTTGACTGCATACTCTCTGGCTATATTTGGGATCATCTTTGCAAGATATTCATACCCTTCTAACTCTTTTACAAATGCCGGGTTTGCATAAGGGTCATTTAGTATCTTCTCTTTAAAAGTATCAAAATCTTTTGTACGGTTATCAATAAACTTTTGATCATACAGCTCTTCATCTATGATCACATATGCCATCATATTGAGTATGAGTAGATTTGCTTCATAGGGGATGACACAATTATATTTAGCAAGTTTTGCCAGCTTTGTCTCACGCACATCGATCACTGCCAGGTTATTATGCTGTTTTGCTACAGAGACTATACGGTTTGCTATGATAGGGTGTGCTTCCATCGTATTGGAACCGATCACCACCATAAATTCAGTCTCATAGATATCATTATAAGGGTTTGTTGCAGCACCCTCCCCTATGGTAGTCTTCATACCTTTGAGACTAGGAGAGTGACATACCCTTGCACAGTTATCAACATGTGGTGACTCCATTGTCTCACGACAAAATTTCTGGAATGCATAGGCAGATTCGCATGATGTCCTCGCCCCTCCAATGGCACAAAAGCTGTCTCCACCATATTTCTCTTTTATCTCACTTAGCTTTATACTTGCTATAGACGTAGCCACATCCAGCTCACAAGTCATAAATTCACTGTCAAACTCAGTAAGTTCAGCTCCAAAAGTATCTTGGATATATGGATTTTTAGCTAAAAATGTTTTACGTATACGTGGCTCTCTGATACGGTCTTTAGCATCTACAAAGTCATATCCGTACTTCCCCTTGATACAAAGCTTCCCTTCAGAAACCACACCATCTTTCTGAGCAAATATCTTTTTAATTTTATTATCTTCCACTACAGCAGTGATATCACAACCTACACCACAGTAGGTACAGACACTCTCTATTTCTTCACTATCATATTTTTTTATCATATTCTGCCCTTAAATGATTAAATCGGATAAAATTTATCCTAATTAGGCTTAAAATAAAGATTATTTAAGCAATACCAGTTAATATCTAGAGAGATTATAACAAAAGGATTTACAATGTTTACAATTAATATAGATAAAGAGTGCGGATGTTTCAAAAAAAGTGATTTTGAAAATAATAAAGGTTTTGAAAATAAAGATGATGCTCTTATAGAAGCTCTAAATATGGTTAATCATATGAATAAAGAGTTTTGTCAAAAACATGAATTTATGTTTAGCGAAAATGGTCAAAATTTCCAAATTACTATGAATGATAGAGCAAAAGCTCACTCAGGATGTTGTGGTGGAGGGCACTGTGGTTAAAAAGCATTTAGCTTTTAACTCCTCTATTAATCACACGAAGTGCGCCTGTCTCTATGAACGACCTTGAAAGCAAAGCGATTCGAGAATAGAGACGATTTTTTGCTTCGTTTTTTCTAAAAAAATGAAGAGAGAAACAAGATCACAATTAATTTACTAGGCAATCTGTAAAAGTAAAATAATTTTATTGGTGCATTAGCAAACGCACCCTACTTGAAATTCCCAAATACCAACGGTGCTTTAAGATCAAGCGTCTTCACTTCAGCCATCACAGCCTGAAGATCATCTATCTTTTTCCCAGATACACGTACTTCGTCACCCTGAATGGATGGTGTTACTTTTATCTTCATCTCCTTGATCGCTTTGACTATCTGCTTCGCTTCATCTTTATCAATAGTATCTACAATACGGTAGATCACTTTGGTATTACCACCGGAGATACCTTCAGTTTTCACTTCTTCAAGTGCCTTACCCGCAATGCCTCTTTTGATAAGTTTAGAGATAAGTATATCTTTCAGTGCATCTATCTTAGAGTCAGAAGAAGAGCTCAAACTCAAAGTCTTAGCTGCCTCATTCAGATTAAACTCTGCTTTCAAACCCTTAAAATCAAAACGAGTATCTACCTCTTTTTCAGCCATCACAAGAGCATTCTTTAACTCCATCATATCTAGCTTTGCCGTTATATCAAAATAATGATCTTTTGCCATACTTTTATCCTTTTACTTCTCGATCCTCATCATAGCGATCTCACCATGAACCACATCAAGTTTACTTAATGCTGTCATAGCATCTTGCATTTTACTCTCTTTACAATGATGTGTTGTAAAAAGGAGTTTAGCTATCTCTTCATTTTTAGTTGGTTTTTGCAACATTGCTTCTATAGAGATACCAAACTCTCCAAGTGTAGATGTGATAGTAGCCAATACACCACTTTTATCATCTACTTGTAGTCTGAGGTAATACTGTGTAACTATGTTGTCTGGAGTAAGTAACTTCAAGCCACTCTCTAAACCTTTTTTATACCCAAGCATAGGTCCCTGGTTCCCACGTACGATATCCACGATATCTGCAATGACTGCTGAGGCTGTAGCATCACCACCTGCACCAGGTCCGTAGTACATCGTCTCACCTACACGATCACCTATTATGGTAACTGCATTCATTACACCATCTACTTTGGCTATCATGCTCTCTTGTGGTATCATCGTAGCGTGAACTCTGAGTTCTACACCTTCACCCACTTTTTTAGCAATACCAAGCAGTTTTATCTCATAACCAAACTCTTTAGCAAAAGCAACGTCTGTTTGGGTAATATTTTCAATACCCTCAATGAGAATATCTTCAGGTTTTGCATCCAATCCATACGCTATAGAAGCCAGGATAAGTAGTTTATGAGAAGCATCAAATCCACCTACATCAAACGTAGGATCTGATTCTGCATAACCTAGTTCTTGAGACTCTTTTAGTATATCATCATACTGTGCACCTTCGTTTATCATCTTGGTAAGCATGTAGTTACATGTACCATTCATGATCCCCTGAATAGATTCTATATGATTAGCAGAGAGTCCATTACGCAACGCACCAATAACAGGAATCCCACCTGCTGTACTTGCTTCATACATCAAAGGAATATCACCTGCTATCTCTTGAAGTTCATAACGATGGTACGCGAGCAGTGCCTTGTTTGCAGTGACCACTGCTTTACCATTTTCAAGTGCTTTTTTAACAAGAGCATAAGGCTCTTCTACTCCACCCATCAACTCTACTACGATGTCTATCTCTGGATCATCAACAACATCAAGAGGGTTATCACTCAATACAATAGAAATGCCACGATCTTTAGAAAGATTTTTTACCACACCAGATTTTACAATGATCTTCTTCCCGGCTCTAGCTTCGATAATATCACCGTTTTCCTCAAGGATCTTCGCAACACTTGCTCCAACTGTCCCAACACCTAAAATTCCAATTTTAACCATTATAATTTTCCAGCTTCCAAGTCTTTGAGGAACTTTTTAATATTTTTTGCTGCCTGTCGGATACGCTTTTCATTTTCTATAAGCGCGATGCGCACATACTCATCACCATATTTTCCAAATCCTATACCGGGACTTACCGCTACACCTGCATGAAGTAGGAGCTGTTTTGAAAACTCTAAAGAACCCATATCTCTTGCTACTTCAGGGATTTTTCCCCAAATGAACATAGATGCATTTGGTTTTGCCAAAGGCCAACCTGCATTGCCAAACGATTCTATCATTACATCCCGTCTCTTCTGATAACGAGGAATGATCTGCTCGTCAGGAATATACCCGTGTTCATCCAGTGCTACTGTAGCAGCCACTTGAATAGGTGTGAACATACCATAGTCAAGCCATGATTTAATGCTTTGTAATGCACCTATGAGTTTTTTGTTTCCTACAATAAAACCAACTCTCCACCCAGCCATATTGTAACTCTTAGAGAGTGTATACGACTCAACTGCTACCTCTTTTGCACCTTCTACTTCCATGATGGAAGGTGTTTTATATCCATCAAATGTGATATCTGCATAAGCTATATCTGAGATGATATAAAAGCGTTTCTCTTTGGCTAGAGCTACCAGTCTTTCATAAAATTGTGGCGTTACCGTTGCAGTACTCGGATTATGCGGGAAATTCACTACTAAAAATTTGGCCTTAGGGATAGAGTTGTCTAAATGATCTTCCACATCTGCCAAAAATCTGTCTTCATCTACTTCAAAAGTATCTTCATTAAAAACAAGTTGCATTTTTTCAACATTTGCTCCTGCCAAAATAAATGCCTGGGAATGTATAGGATATGTAGGGTCCGGAACAATAGCTACATCACCAGGATTGGATATCGCTTGCACCAAGTGTACATATCCCTCTTTACTTCCCATCGTAGCAACGATCTCAGTATCCGGATCCAAGTCAGCATTATACTTACGCTTGTACCATTTGCTCATTGCCAAACGGAGTTTATAGATCCCTTTACTTGCAGAGTAACCATGTGTTTTTGGTTTCATTGCTGTTTCACATAATTTATCTATGATCGGTTGTGGAGTAGCAGCATCAGGGTTTCCCATAGAGAAATCTATGATATCTTCCCCTTTTCTCCTTAAGTCCATTTTTAGATCATTGATCTCTGCAAAAAGATACTTCGGTAATCGATTTATCTTTTCAAATTGTATTTCATCAAACATTATATTCTCTCTTTTAAACTTACTTTTATAAACTATTCAGATTTTGTTTCGCTCTCACCTGGAGCCGTATCAGTCTGTGTAGGGGCTATCACATTTTCTATACTCAATTCTGCATTATTATTTGCTTCTTTAGGCATGATGATCTGGCTTGTTTTTACTTCTCCAAATGGAAGCAGGTCACTTAGCTGTTTTTTATCAAATTGTGTAAAAAAATACCAAGAGGCATATCCCAAGAGAATTAAAATAAAGAGCTGGAACACTTTAGATCTACCTTTTTTCTCTTCTGTAACAGGAACTCCAAGTGTAATACTCTGAGTATCGTTATATTGTGCATAATGAGAAAGAGCCTGCTCTTTTAAAGGACCTAGATCTGCTTTATACTCACGTTCAATGATAGAGATAAACCCTAATGTTTTCACTTTTTTCAACTTATCAAAGTCACCTGCTAACAATAACTCAATATTATCTTCAGCAATATTGGTTCTTTTACTGATTGCTTTTACACTGTTTTCTTCAAGTATCTCATTTAACTGCATAACCCATCCTATGTATTAAAATCGCTGCTGCTGCACTGACATTCAAAGAGTCAAATGCATGCTTCATCTCTATGGAAACCATATGATCGATCTTCCCTGTTACTTTTTTAGAAAGTCCTTTACCTTCACTTCCCAATACTAAAACACGTTTAGTATCAAAGGACATAGTCTGTACATTTTCACCATCCATCGATGCACCATACACAGAAAAACCAAGTTGTCCCAGCTCGTTAAATGTATCTAGAATATTTGGGGCTATCATAAAAGGCATATCAAGTAATGCCCCTGAACTTGTACGTGCTATGGCTGGAAGGTTAAGCTGCTTGACACCTGTAGCGATGATGGCATCTGCACCCAACGCATAGGCAGAACGAACAATCGCTCCAATATTCCCCACATCAGTCAATCCGTCAAGCACTACAATGAAATCATTTTTCTTTATCTGTGAAAATGAAGCTTCTTCAAACTCAGTCATTTCAACAAGTAAACCTTGGTGGTTACCACCTTTACTCATAGACTGTGCCCACTTCTCTTCCAAGAACTTGATCTTATCGTGATATTTGTGAAAGAGTGCTTTGGGAAGTGCCCCTTTACTGGTAGCGCCTTTTTGCGCAACATATACTGTTTTTATCTTCTCTGAATGATGCTCTAAGGCATGCAAACAGACTTGTTTTCCATATATAATCATAAGATAGATTTTATCCAATTTTTACTTTTAAGGGGTTAAGAATTACAGCACTCACTATTTAATGAGTTCGTTATACCACTCTTTGACACTCTTGTCACTAAGCTGAGCTAAAAGTTTTGCCTTAGGTTTAGGAGGTAGATCCAAACTTAAAACCTCAGTAAAACTAAGGCTTTTTTCTGTACTATCTTTGGCTCGTATGACCACTACCCACTCTCCACGTATAGTCAATTCTTTAAACATTTCATTAAGTGATGCGACCGTACCACGGTAGTATCTTTGATATTTTTTAGAGATCTCTTTAGCCAAAAAAAGCTCTCTGTTCTCATCAAGTGCGAGTATCTCACTTAAAAGCTTTTCTAAGCGGTGTGGTGCCTCATAAAGCACTGTATTGTAACCATTACCCATAGCTTTAGAGAGTGCAGAACTTCTCTCTTTACCTTTGTGTGGCAAGAAAGCATAAAAAAGAAACTTTCCTTCCTCGAAACCACTTGCTGCATACGCCGTAGTAACGGCACTTGCCCCCGGAAGTACATCATAAGTGATATCATTTTCTTGACAATACGCTACAAGTATCTGCCCCGGATCAGAGATAACAGGCATCCCTGCATCGCTGACATAGACTACCTCTTGTGTACCCAAAATAGCACCAAATTGCTCCAGACGTTCTTCTCCGTTATGTTCATTAAAGGAGTAAAACTCTGCATCAGGATACGTCATATCAAACCGCTCTTCCAAGAGTCGTAAAAGCCGTTTGGTCTGACGTGTATCTTCACATAAAAAAAGTTTTGCTTTTTCAAAAAGCTTCATAGCGCGTATAGTAATGTCTTGAGGGTTTCCAATGGGTGTAGGAATGAAAGTTATCATAAGGTGCCTTTAGGCAATAGTACATAGTTGGAGATTGGGGACACATGTCCCCAAGAAAGAGGTTAAAGTCTTATGACAATTTATATTTGCTTTTAAACTTCTCAACTCTACCGGCAGCATCAAGAATTTTCTCAGAGCCTGTGAAGAATGGGTGACATTCATTACAAATATCTACAGACATTTCAGGTTTGTTTGTTCTGATTTCAAACTCGTTTCCACAAGCACATTTAACTTTACATTCCATATAATCTGGGTGTATATCTTTTCTCATTTTGAGACCTTTTAGTTTTATTGTGTGATGGATAACTAATCCATTCTAGCCATTTGACTCTTCCATATTTAAAAAAATAGGGTTATTGCAACACTCTCTGGTGAGACAATATAGGGCAGAATTATATCGAAAAATGTTTAAAATATTATAAAAGAACTTTGGAGGCCACAGCACAAACCGCAGATTCACTTTTTAAAACCAGTGATGTATCAAATCCAACAATGCTTTCAACTTTAAAAAGTGCCACTTCATCTTCATGAAAACCACCCTCGCAACCAATGACAATCGTATCTATATTACTTTGTGATCCTATCTTATTTTCAGAAAAACTGAGCATCATGCTTTGTGGATTTTGTATTAAAAAACTTTTCAGGTCTTCAGCCATCTCCAGCTTCATCATCTCAGATCTGCCAGATTGCTGAGAAGAGTTAAGCATTTCTATACTTTTAGGGTCTATCACGCACCAGCCGATATGCAAAGATTTTTTTGCTTTTATCTCTACTACTTTACTCTCTTGCAACTCAAGTATAACACTGTGTTTATCTATAATAGTAATTATATAACGATGAAGTAATCCATCTTCTAAATTACGTAAGTAAAGGGTATCATCTACCTTATGTCTGCGTACTTTAAAGATGTAACGATGTTCATCACCTGTAAGGGTGAGTTGAGGCTTACTCGCCTCTTTATGATATAGATATAGCACCTTTTACTTCCATTACTTTAAGTACGACCATTACGATAACAAGAAAAATTTGTACCACAGAGATCTTGATAAATGCTCCCTTAAGAAGCTTATGTGTTTCCGGGTTTTCTATTTTAGCTATTTTGATCAATTTATATTTTTTGATCTCTATATACATAAGTGCCGCCCAGATAACGATCATTATAATGGTACTGAGTGTCAACCCAAGTTCCCCTATTATCATTGCGATAAGTCCACTAAATGCTATCATTGTAACGATCGCCTGGAAGATCATCGTATAGATAAAACTTGCTTTTCTAAAACCCAATGGTTTTTTTGCTGTCATCATGGGAATCAAAAGTCCCCCAACTAAAAAAGCTAAAAAAACTTTTACTAAAATACTATGTGATACTATCATTTCATCTAACATAATCTCTCTATCCTCTTGAATAATATCTCGAATTATACTCTATTTTGTTATAATCCTTATAATTCAATTACAAAGGCTTATAATGGCTATCTCTATCACTGAAGCATTAGATATTATTTATGGCAATATAACTCCTCTTACAACAGAGATCATTCCTATCGAGATGGCAGTAGGTCGTGTGATGGCTAAAGATTCTGTTGCTACATTCGACTTGCCTAGATTTGACAACTCTGCAATGGATGGGTATGCGGTAAAGTGTATAGATGCCGACAGTACTGTCAGTAGTGATGAAGTCATCTATGCCGGAGATAATCCTCAAATGATACTTGTAGCCAAAAAAGCCATTAAGATCATGACTGGTGCTCCTATACCTGAAGGGTGTGAGGCGATCATCCCCATAGAGAATGTAAGTGTAGAAGGAGATCAAGTCACTCTTCCTTCTTCCATAGAGAAAGATGCTCATATCAGACGGTCAGGCGAGGATGTAAAAAGTGGGGAAGTCTATCTGAAAAAAGGTGAGCGTGTCACTGCCTACAGCATTGCCTTGCTGGCTAGCCAAGGCGTAACCCATCTCACAGTATATCATAAGATAAAAGTAGCTGTTTTTGGAACCGGTGATGAACTGCGACCACACTTTGAAAAGATAGAGTTACATCAACTCTATAACTCTAATACTCCTATGTTCCTTGCCCGTGCAAAAGAACTTGGCTGTGGGGTACGTTATGTTCCAAGTAGTGGTGATACCATAGAGTCTTTAGAGCCCACTGCTTTTGGAAAGATTGGTGATACAGTCATTATAAACCTGCCCGGTAATCCTTTAGCTTCTATGGTGAATTATGAGATCTTTATCCGTGCTGTTATTCATAAAATGTCTGGTGCAAATGCTTATTTTCATGCAACGATAGAGACAGAGATGAGAGAGGACTTTACATTAAGAAAAGGTAAATATACAGTTCGTCTTGGGACTTATAATGGTAAAACATTCATGCCTCTAAAACAACAACTACCGGGGATGGTTTCTCCTATGCAAAAAGCAGATGGAATGATCATTACCACACCTGATATTGGATTACTTAAAAAAGGGATGAAAGTAAAAATGATTCCGATTTTATGGGAGTTAAATGGATGTGAAAAAGAGGACTTTTTCACAAATTAAACCAAACATTGTCATTAAACGTTTTATTAAACTTTCCTAGGATTTGTGATCAATGTATAATTTAAAAGCTTATCCCAAAGTTTAGTATCACTCCATTCACTTTGTACTTGTTCTGAAAATACAATATCTTCCAATGCTATTTTACCCATCAATTCACTATGTGCATCTTCTTTAAATCCCTGTGCATACCCTGTCTCTGTTTCATGTACGATAATACTGTGCAGCTTCACTTCTCTCTCTCCATTGATCATCTCTGTACAGGCTAATACACGTTCAACCAAAAGATAGATAACACGCGAAAACTGCTCGGCTGAAGGAGAAACAGGGAGTTCTATCCATCTGTTACTATGTGTTTTCATATCAGCAAGATATTTTTTATCATCTTTAGACCATAAAGTGATCGCATGATCAAATGAATCGATCAATTCTTTAATATAGAGTTTTGTCAAACCAAAATCATACACCATCTGTCCATCATCAAGGTAGTTTGATTCCAATAATACTTCTATCTTATAAGAGTGACCATGAATATTTTCACTGCATCGCCTTGTGGAACAATCACGAACAATATGTGCATTTTCAAATTTAAAAAGTTTTCGTATTAACATGTGTGTCCTTAATTAGGAGTATATCTATCTGATTTTAACCAATATAACTTAAATCTCTAAGGTATTTTCGGAGCTTCGATCTCTTTGCCCAACAAATCTTTTTCATTTAGGCAGAACGGATATATTGACCAAGTCACAAAAAGGTGAATAGATGGTATCTCCCTGTTTCAATTCAAATTTTATTCTAATTTCTGTTTAATTTTTTAAAAAGTAGTTTTAAGCATTCAAAGCGAAAAGAGACTATCGGAACTTTTTGACGATAATCTTCATACGCTTTACCAAACTTTCTGTTTACTTCCCTCTCTTCAAAGATGATGACCATAATAATGATAAAAAGCATCTCCAAAGGAGCTATAATCATAATGAATGTAGGTGAACCAAGCAACAACGCCCACCCTAAAGGCAAAAGGGTCAATCCAAAAAGCATGGGGTGACGCATACAGCTGTAAAGTCCGGTGGTGACGAGCTGGTTAGTCTCCATTCTGGGAATATTCCCTATTCTGCCCTTGGTCAGTTCCTTTCCTCCATTTGCAGCAGCACGAAATGCCAAAATAAGCAAAAACATGCCTAGCATAGCCGTTATGGCATGAAACAGGAAATTACCAAAGAGAAAAGTATTCCAATCTTTCATAACAGAATAGACTGCACCACCTATTATCATAAGGATCCATAAGAAAATACGAATAACGACCGATAGGGTAGTATTTATCTTCATTGATCTATTTTTTTACATAAGTCACAAAATTACCATCATCTACTTTTTGGCAATAGACTTCATGCCCTGATTTAATAAATTCTTCTATAAGTGGTTCCGGTTGAAAATCCGCAACGATAGTGATGACATCGCCTTCATCTGATTTTCTTAAGATGTTGTATGCCTTTGCCAAAGGGTTATCCTCTTTATCTAAAAGTTCATTGGCATCAATTGTAGCTTTAGGTTCGGTTGCTATCCATGCTGGTACTTCTGAAGAGGAAGTGACTTCTTGCGTATCTCCACTCTCTATAGGTTTTTGCCCTACAGCAATTCTAAGCTGATTGAGTAGATCTGATGGCTCCATTCCACCTACGATAGCCGCTTGTCTTACACCTGCTATCTTGGCAAGTGTCCTTCGTAGTACAGGGTTATTAAGCTTTTTGAATTTGGGGTTGATCTCTATTAAAATATCTTTCATTCCCTCATAATTGTTTAATAAATCTGCTATTTTTGTTTCTAAAGTAATTTCTTTCATGTTGGCTCCTATATATGATTATTATTACCTAAGAAGTAATAAGGACAATACTACTCCTATCGGGAAGAACGAGAAGTATCGGGTGAGGCTATACACCCTGAGTTGTGTCAAAAACACGTATGTGCAGTCTATCACTGTATCTAAAGTTGTATTTCATACAAAATTCAAATACTGCTTTGTCATTTTGTCTGATTGTATCTCTGCTTTCACCTACAGGCATACAAAATACTTCAAGTTTTGGTAAGATATCTCTTATCTGATCTATCTCATCTATAGCTGTTGTTTCTACTAGCTCTTTATCTATAGTAAATTTTAAAAATGATTCTTTCGCATACGTCTGTATATTTTTCAATGCCTGTGGGATAATACGTTTTTGTTCAGGCTCACCACTGTTGGCTAACTTTAAAGAGAGTGCAAAGATACAGGACTTATATGCAGGGTATGCTTCAAAATCTATTTCGATAGTACCATTGGTCTCAAAGGTGATCTGCACACCCTCTTTTACCAACCATGAGACTACCGCATAAAATACTTTGTCACTATGATACATCAATGGTTCACCACCTGTGATAACTACATGAGGCTTGTAGCCTATAGTTGTAAATTTATCTTGTAATGTATCAATGAGTATTTGACTATCTTCTACTTTTATCCATGATTTGGCATAAGCACTGTCAACAGCAAAATAAGTATCACAGCCATAACGCAGTTCTCCATCTACTTCATACGTTGCACCAAAACCGGGGCATGCAAGATTACAGCCGCCCGTTCTCAAAAAATAAGAGGGGACACCTGCATATTTTCCCTCACCCTGGATGGAAAAAAACTGTTCAGTAAGGTAAAACATCAGCCACCAGTCTCATAAAAAGCTCTCGTTGAAATATCTTCTTCATTGGGATTATCTTCACTCCAACGATTTTCTTTAGGTTTATCTTTCAGTACTTGAGCCAAGACATCTGCGGCACCTTGGATATCACCTTTTTTTACAGACTCTGCGATGCTCATCGCTTCATCAAAATAAAGACAAGGGATAAGGTTACCTTCTGCCGTAAGTCTTATACGGTTACAGTTTTCACAGAAGTCATGTTTATGCGGGTCTATAAGTCCAAACTCATAGCCATCATCCAAAACATAATTAAACGACGGACTGGCACCTTCACGACCTAGCGCTTTTATAGTGTATCGCTCTTTTACTTTTTCCAATATCTCTCGACCATGCATTCCCTCAATGGTTTTACTTGCATGTGCATTTTCCATATACTCTATAAATCGTACCTTGATATTACGCTCTTGACAATAGTCAATAATATCTAAGATTTCATTATCATTGATACCTTTGAGAGGCACCATGTTAATCTTCACACCTAAACCCACTTCAAGTGCTTTATCTATACCTTTGAGTACTTGATCTAAAACATCTTTTTGCGCTATTTGATGTGCCACTTCAGGCTTTAAAGAATCAAGAGAGATGTTTAGTCTTTTAAGCCCTGCATCTTTAAGCTTCTGTGCTGTTTGAGGTAAAAGATAGGCATTGGTTGTCAGTGCCAAGTCAATATCCGGTTTATAGTCATGGATCATTTTGATAAACGTATCCAACCCTTCTCTAAGCAACGGTTCACCACCAGTGATACGGATCTTGTTTACACCTTCATCTATCGCCACTTTCATAAATAAAAAGAGTTCTTCAAAAGAGAGTAAATTCTCTTTTGGTACCCATGAGAAAGGTTTTTCCGGCATGCAATATTGGCATCTAAAATTACAACGTTCTGTAACAGAAACCCTTAAATAGTCGACTGTTCGACCTTCGACCATGTCCATCTATAAGCATAATAATCCAATATGTTATTTTTGTTTAGAGTATCGAAATGTAGATAAAAAGATGATGATGTGTGTCAAGAATAGGTAGATAAAAAGTCTAATGCAGAAAATCTGCATTAGAAAAGCAGTACGGAGAGTCCCATACTACTTTAGTCAGTCGTCACTGATTAGTGAAGACCTTTCCACATAGATTTTTTCCATAAGAACGCTAAACCTGTAAAGACAAGGAAGAAAAGTAAAACTTTTGGTCCAAGTTCTTCTCTAGCTGGTTTACTAGGATCACCTATCTCTGTCATATATGCATGAACTTTTTCATATCCTTCATGACTCAAGCCAACTCTAGGCATAGAAGTACCTGCAAGTTGTGATTGTGGATTTTCCACAAATGTCTCCATAAAGTGGTGACCTCTTGCTCTAATGATTATAGAAAGATCCGGTGGCAATTTACCCATGTATGCTTTAACAAGATTTTGCTCATCGATCACTTTGATCTTGTATGCAAGTGTATCTTTTTCATGTTTGAATGTTGGTGTATCACCAAGCTGTGTAGTTTTAGCATAACGCATCGCGTGACATCTACCACATGCTTCAGCAAACGCTTCTTTAGTTGTTACTTCACCTGCTTTTTTAGCCATGATATAAGCAACTACATCTGCAACCTGCTGATCATCAGTCATCATTGCTTTTATTGAACCCATTGGGTGTGTCATAGTATCTGCATACTTATGGTCAACATTTGAGGCCATTGCAGGATCTTTTATGAGGGCGATAAGATAGTTTTTATCATAAATCGCACCTGCATGGTCAAGTACAGGAGGGATTACACCACCCATATTGACGCCACCTTCCATGTGACAACCCATACATGTAGCAAAGCCAGCTTCACCAGCTGCTACATCACCTTTTATTTTACTCACTTTAGCTACATCAGCCCAAAATGCTTTTTTAGCCTCTGCTTTATCTTTTTTCTCTGCTGCTGTCGCTTCTGCAATATCAGCTGCGCCATCATAAACAAATCCATGACCATCTACATGCTTATGCATTTGAGAGTGAGCAAATGGCTCAACACCCCAATACAGTACAAGAGTAAAGATAGCTACAATTCCAAATATTTTTAATTCTTTCATTCTCTACTCCTTATAGTTTTTTTTCTGATTTCGTGATAAATGGTAAGGCTATCCATAATACAAAGAATAGAACAGCCGAAACCAATCCAATAGTTGCAAACAATGCATCTGTCGGTGGCAATTTACCCATGAATGTCAATACGATCACATCAATCAACATTGCCCAGAACCAATATTTAAATAATCCTCTTCTGCTTGCCGGAGCAACATTAGGACTTCTATCTAAGAACGGAAGTGCAAAGAAAATCACTTGTGCAATAGCAAACGCTATCAAACCAAGGTCTTTAGAGAATGGTCTTAAGATCTCATAACTCCATAAGAAGTACCACTCAGGATAAATATGTGCCGGTGTTTTAAGTCCGTCTGCCGGGTCAAAGTTCACAGGATCCATTGCAAATTCAAAGTGGTAGAATACCAAATAGAAGAATAAAATGAAATAAACACCCATTACAAAGACATCTTTACTTAAGAATACAGGAGAGAATGGAATAACTTTAGACTCTTTTACCTTTCCTGCTTTGTAAAGCTCTGCAGCTTCAGCATAGTCGAACTCTTCACCTTCCTGGTTGTTAACATGTGGAATTCTCAATGTACCAAAGTGAAGTACGATAAGACCAATGATCACCAATGGAAGCAAGAATACGTGTAACAT
>NATJ01000034.1 GCA_002085305.1 Epsilonproteobacteria bacterium 4484_65
AGCTTTTTCTACAAACAGTTTTTCCACTTCAATTTCTACTTGTGGAATAGGAAGCTTTTCAATGTAAATAGTAAAATGTCTCAATCCACTTTTTCCTAATTGTGCAGAAATGGTAGAAAAATAATACTGCATAGAAGATGAGTTTAATACAGATAAAATATACTTTGAATCTGTATCTAAAAAATAAGCTGTATTTGTCATAAAATATGAATTATCATCATACACAAATGAAAGTTTTGAATTTATATCAGGATAGATAATTTTATTTTGAAAAAATGTATTGATATAAGCACAATTTCGTAAATTATATGGGGTGTCACCCTTATCATATCTCTTGATTAGTTTTTCTTCAAACTGCTCTAAGTATTCTTTAATAGCTGGATATTCATTTACATCTATTTTATCTGTATCCTTATATCCATTATGTGTATTTATCAGATATAGGTCATGATAATCTATAGTGTATCTTTTAACATCTCTGCCTCTCAATACAGGTTCGATAATATCAGCACTTTTAGCATCTTTTTTGATGAGAGTATCTCTTGTTTTTTTATCAATAATAAACGCATCAGTTAAACCAGTTAAAAGCCCTCTATAAATTTCAATATTCCAGTCTTTAAGAGGAACACCTACCGCTTCAACTTTCTTTTTAATTGATTGCTCAATCGGACTGGAAATAGTCCAAATATCTTCTGAACATTCAGAGACAATAACACTTTGGGTTATATAACTTTCAAAGCCAGAAAAATCTTTTTCTTTAGACAGATCCATTGCCACAAAATTGCACTTCTGATTATTTGCTTTCTGAGAAATTAAAATATTTGAATCAACTGTTGCAGACTCAAAGATACCACTACCTAAATCTATCAATAACTTTGGATTAGACTCTTCAGATAGATATTTACGCAAACTCTTTCCATAATTTGCACGCATCCATTTATTTGAAGTGATGTATCCAAGTAGCCCATTTTTTCTTAAGAGTTGATTTCCCAACTCATAAAAAAGTACATACAGATCACCTGTTTTTTCAAATGTTTTATAATTTTGTGTTTTTAAATCATCAGATATTTTACCCATACTTTGCAATTGCACATACGGAGGATTCCCAATCACCACATCAAACCCACCTCTCGGAAGTGATGCTTTAGCTTCACCCTTATGCATATCTTTTTCCGAAGCTGAAGCATCGGCTCCGAAGACCTCTGGAAACTCCTCTTCCCATACAAAAGCATTGTCCACCACAGACTTGTCATCTATAAGCGAATTACCAACCTTTATCTTATCGGCAAGCTTATTAAGCTTTCTTCCACTTTCTACTGTCCGTAGCCACAAAGAGAGTTTGGCTATCTCCACTGCTTCTGCATTGATGTCAACACCATAAAGGTTGTTCTCCAAAATACCCTTTTTAACATCATACAAACCAAGCACAGAACCGCCCATCAAAGTCTTAACACTCTCATCTATAAAAGCATGTTCTTCCAGTAAATAGTTCAAAGCTTGGTTGAGAAATGCACCCGAACCACAAGCAGGATCAAGGATCTTCAACCCTAGCAGATATTCTCTGTATGCTTCAAGAGCCTCTTTTTGTTTCGTCTCACCCTTGTTGAGTTTTTTAGGGTTTTTAGGTACGAGTATATCTACATCATCTAACCCTAACTCTTCTTTTTTCACTTGACAAAGTGTACCTAAAGTGTTGTCAACGATGTATTTGGTGATATACTCAGGCGTATAAAATACCCCATCTTTTTTACGCTTAGACTGCTTGACATCAAAGTCTGCATCTTCTATGCGTGCCTTTAACTCTTCTATGTCATTGAGAGAGTTTTCAAAGATGTGTCCTAAAATGTTTACATCAATGTCCGAGTTGAAATCATACGCACTCAACGCCAAAGGACAAGCCTCTATGACATTATTGTCAATCTTCAAACTGTTAAGCAGATCATCTGTAGCAAATAGACCACCATTGTACTCCGGAATATTCAGCTTTTCATTTCCAATATTGATAGCTTTAAAATAGATCTTGTAAAAGTGCCACAGCTCTCTGTCTTCGATATCATCTTTGTAATGGTCAATAATGGCACGTATAGTGTTAGGTGGAAGTATGCCTCTATCTTCTGCAAAGAAGATGAAAACCATCCTATCTAAGATCGTTTGAGTCTTTTCAAGGAGGATGTATTTGTCAACTTCTGGGTTGTTTTGAATGATATTGTCAAAAAGATTTGTTCTTAACTCTGCATATTTTTTGTAAAGTTCGTTGGAAATGTTCTCTTCTTGAAGTTTTGACTGCTCTTTGAGTTTTAGAGCTACGTCAGAAAAAATATTCTCTTTAGATAACAACGTAAACAGTAAACTGAAACGTGTTTCATCTAATTCAAAAAGATTAAACTCCTCATACTTGTCTGAATGCTCCACATAAAAACGCAACTTCTCAAAGTTAGAGGTAATGATGTACTTACACGTGGGGTGATTGTTCTTGTAGTTAAAGGCTTGATTGACTATCTTATCCATGGACTTGGTTTTGGTGGACTTGAGTTCTATGACGGCTATGACCTTGCCCTCTTTAAGCACAGCACCATCTGCTTTTTTAGAGTTACTTAGGTTTTTCTGTTCAGCTATGAGGTTGAAGGAAGGTGTAGGGTTCAGTGTATAGCCTAACATTTTCACAAACAAATCATCTAAAAATCCGTATTGATACTGCTCTTCTTTGGAAGTCTTGATATTTTCTATCTTGGGGAGAAACTCATTTTTATAAATTTCAAAAGCTTGAAGCACAACTGTATTGTCAATATTTTGAAGATAGTTATGAAGTACAGAATTTTGAAAAAGTGCCATGAAGTAAAACCTATGATATTTGATGTAAAAGATTATATCAAAAAGTTAATGGCTTTAACGTAGTGCGGAAGTGAAGACTTTAGTCTCATAAAAAATTCTAGGTGGGAGTAAACTCTCCACTTCCAAGATATACTTAATGTTTACAGTTCTATATTCAAAGCTCCAAGTGTTTCATAAGTAATGCCGCCTGTTGCAAGGTTGTTCTCTCTTTGGAATTTATCTAATGCATTTTTAGTTCCTCTACCTAGGAGACCATCTGCTTCACCTGCCTTATAGCCCTTCTCGTTAAGTGCCGATTGGATCTTGGAAATGACATCTTTGTTCATATTGGTTTGACAGAGGATTCTTTTCCATCCTACGTGTGTTGCTGAGATCTTTTTACGTTTTTTCATCATTTTATACTCAGCTTCAATAGGTGTTTTCACCTCTTTGGCTTCTGTTATCAACTTTTGTACGGCTACCACTTCATTTGTTGCAGGAACTACCTCTTCTTCTACCCTTGCCGGTACATCAAGTACTATTTTTGTCACCTCTTTAGTCTCTGCAGGCTCTTCTGTCAGACAGATCTGATGACCAGTGTATTTAAGAGTATCTTCCACCTCATCTTTCACATGATGCCAAGAGAATGTTGCTTCACTTTCTAATTGGGTTTTTTCAATAGTCTCATACACTGCAGGCATCGGGATATTTTTGATCTGTGTATCTGTTAAGAGTTTTTTAACTTCGATCACTTGAGTCTCTTCCGGAACCTCTACAACTTTAGTGGTGGCAGGTGTTTTAAGCACACGTTTTTTAATGGTTTTGTATTTTGCCGGTATCTTGACCAGGCACATGATCTCACCTGTAGCACCAGAAACTTTTTGTGCCGGATTTTGACCTTTTTTCCATACGGTTTTTTCAGCCTCTACCAAGACTTGCTCCTCCGTCTCTTCATAAACAGCAGGAATCTCAATGATCTCTTTGGATGCCGGTTTTATGACGATAGTTTTTTCTACTGTCTCAAACTCAGCAGGGATCACTTCTGTTTCATTATGTTCATTTCGTACCAGAATATCTTCTGTCATTTTTTTAAATTTTCGTGGAACAAAATACTCTTTATAACAGTCACCTGGCTGTGAACTGTTCAGATCTACCCCACCTGCCCCTGCAGCAGCCAGGATCGTCTTGCTTACAGGTAAAGCTTTTTTCTTAAGGCTTGTTTTCCAAGTGCGGATCGCCGGTTTAACTTCGATCGTTTCGGTGACTTCTTTATATGTTGCAGGGATAGGGGTAAGTTTTTTAGTAGCCGGGATCACTTCTATCTCTTCTTCTGCCGTTCCATACTCTGCTGGAACAATGGAGATCTCTTCAGAGGGCTCTTTAACCATCACCTGTTCTTCTACTGTTTCATACTGTGCAGGCAGAACCACTCTGGCATAACATTCACCCGGTTTAGCATCTGGCGGAATAAGAGATGCCTCTTGGGCATTTATATAAGTCAGTGGCAAAAGTAGTGCAACGAGTAAATTTGAATATTTTATTTTCATTAGTTCTTCCTTCTTGATATGTTTACCATATCATATAGAAGAGAACTTACCTAAGTATTACTTCCTTCCTGAGAGTAGTTGGTCATAGACCTCTAAAGTGATCTCAAAACTCTCAGACTTTTGTGATTTCTTTTTTTTGAGTTCTTCTTTCATCAGATCTGTCAACTCTCTAAGGCGTTTAGACACGTCCCGTTTACAGCCTTTTTGTCCTCTTGCATTACAGTTGTCTACAAGTGAAATAATTTGTGGAAAAAGTGAAGCGGTAAGCTTGTTATACATTTCACTGTAAGCACGTTCCTTTATAAACTTTTCTATGGTCTTCTCTTGCTCTTTGGTGTAGCCCCATACCTCATCTATGTACGCTATCTGGTCATTGATATGTTTATGTTTTTTATGGTCTTCTTTGTGGCGTTTCTTTTTGATCTTTTCCAACTCTTTGTAGGTTTCACTTTGTGGCTGAAATCCTTTTCCTCTTTGCTGCCACCAGAGATACACCATTGTTAACAAAGCACCAAAAGCCAGCCACGGAAGGATGAAAGGGTAAAAAGAACCTAAAAGTGCTGTTGACAACACTCCAAAAAGCACTAAAAAACTTTGCATGGGTTATACCTTGAAGCCCATACTTTTAGCGCCTTCAAAACTACTGCCAAGCTCTTTTTCTATCTCTTCCAAAAAGTCTCTGTTTCCAAATACACTCTCTTTACGTACCGCTACTTTATAAGCTGTATTTTTGATGATAAGATTGATCTGTCCTCCTGTGAGTTCATGTTTCGCCAGCTCTGCCATATCGAAACTTTCATCGTAGTCTGCATTTTCAGGAAGCATGAACTGCCAGAGTCTTAGACGCTGTTTTTTACCCGGTTTTTTAAACTCTATCTTGTAGTTAAAACGTCTTGAAAAAGCTTTATCTATGTTACCAAGCAAGTTTGTTGTAGCGATGAGTATTCCCTCAAACTTCTCTATCTGTTCCAGAAAAATATTTTGCATCTGATTGTGCATTTTGTCAGCAGAAGAACCTGCACCTTCAGATCTGGAACTCAAAAACTGATCTGCTTCGTTGAGCAGTAAAATGGGCTCTACTTTTGCCTTTTTGCTCAACTCCTGAAAGTCATCAAAGATCTTACGGACATTTTTTTCACTCTCCCCCACATACATAGAGAGGATTTTGGAACAGTCAAAAGAAAGGATAGGCTTTTTGAGTGTTTTTGCCAAACTCATCGCTGTCATCGTTTTACCCGTACCAGCCGCACCATAAAAAATGATACGTGCATCGATGCCTTTACGCTTATCTTTGATGCCCCACTCTCTTAGCTTCTTATATACCTCTTTGTCAACTTGTTTGACAACATTCTGAAGCGTCTCTCTTGTCTTAGGATGAAGTACGACATCATCAAGTGTTGTAGTTGGTTTCAGGTATTCAAAAAGTTCCTGTTCCTGCACAAGGGCATCAAGTTTGAGCTTAGTGACTTTTTTGGTTTTATTAGGGTGAATGATACGCTGCATCACCTCTTCCTGCAGGTAAAATGAACGGCTTACCCCTCCAAACATATTTAGTATTTCTTCATAGTCGATGATATCTTCGGTGATGAGTTTTGCACCATCTTCAAGCAACGCACGGTTTTTGATCTTTTCATACTCATCAAAAGAGATGAGTTCTATGAGAGTGTTCATATCTCTAAACTGTCCCTCTCCACCACTGTACTCTTCTTTAAGCAGGGCTAAGAAAATGCGTTTCTCTTTATCGTCCAGTTCTTTTTCTTTAAAGAACTCTTCTACGACTATGGGCTTGTCTGTCATTTTGACACGCTCTTCGATGCGTGTTGTTAAAAGTGTCAATTTATTCTTCAAGCGTCCAATGCTCAGAGAGTTATCGGCAAGCCCTTGCTTGAACGTAGCTATCTTATGTAACAGGGAAACCATGTCAAATTGATCTTGCAGGTACTCCAAATGATCTGTATAGGGCTTAACTTCCGGAAGAAATATCTCCAAAGATCCCTCTTCAAGCAGGCGTAAAAGTGAAATACTTGGAGTTACCGAAGTACCGATCAGTTCCAGTTTCGAGGTTTCATGTGCTTTAAGCTGTCCAAAACTCATTTGCATGATCCATCCCAGATCGAGAAGGTTTTTAACCAATACAAGCTTTTTAAGGTACACATAGCCCTCTGTCGAAAAGTTATCTTGCAACATTTCCAACACAGGAACCTCTTCAATCCCTTTTACATAACGTCTACAGACATACTGCACTAATTCTGCTTCTTCTTTTGTACATTTTAAGTGTTCATAAATAAATGCTTTTTGCACGTTTTTTGCTTCAATAAAATCAATAAGATGTCTCAATAAAATTCCTAATAAGTAAATACAAGGGGTTTAAAAGACACCCTTATGTTTGAGTATAACAAATATTTGCTATACTTTGACTAATGCATTTTCTAAATATTAAAAGGAGCAATGATGCGTATACTGTTAATGATAACTCTAGCCTTCTCTATGATGATGGCTGAATCAACAATGATAAAAGACCCTAAAACCAATCTTATCTGGGAAGATAATATGCATGTTTCAGAAGTGAAGATCACACATATTAAAGCAAAGATCTACTGTAGCGAGTTAAAGCTTGGTGATTTTGATAACTGGCGTTTGCCTACATTGCAGGAACTGCTTACTATCGTAGATTATAAACGCTATAAACCTGCGCTTGTAAACGGGTTTAACTATAGCAATAAAGATACACTTTACTGGTCAAGTACGCCTTATGCCAAAACAAGTGATGAGTTCTGGGGTGTAAGTTTTAAAGATGGTGCCACAAGTAATGCATCAGAGACGTATGACAGATATGTACGTTGCGTAAGAGACAGCCAATAATTAATGTCATTGTTTCAAAAGTTCTTTTCCAAACCCCAGACTAAACAACTCAGCATCACTTCAAATAATGGGTTTCACCTCAGACCCGTTGCGCAGTTTGTCTCTCTAGCCAAGACTTTCTCGTGTCAAGTTACTGCTACATTTAAAGATAAAACGGTGGATGCAAAGGGTGTCAACAGTCTCTTATCTCTCTCTTTGGAAAAAGGAGACAGCTTTACACTTATTACAAAAGGTAAAAAAGCAGAGGAAGCACTTGGAGAGCTCTATACACTTTTTGAAACACTTATGCATAATGATAAAGAGATCAAGCAGATAGAAAAAGAGACTTACAGCTATGAAGGCAGTGTCATAGAAGGGGATATTATTTCAGAAGGTATTGCTATCGCTCCTCTATATACCTATACAGCAAAAGAGATCCTGCAAAAAAGTGATTTGAGTTTTCAAGAAGCCCTGCATAAAGGTATAGATGAACTAGAAGTGCTTTACACTACACATCAAAAAAATGATACGGCAAGCATCTACCTCGCACAAAAAGAACTTTTAGCTTCACTAGGACAAAAAAGTCAGACACTTACTGAATTTGAACAACTCGTAGACAAAGAGTCCCAACAACTTTTAGGGACAAAACTTGACTCTAAAAGAAGTGATTATCAAGATCTACTGCAACGTGTAAAAAAACAGTTGGGCATAGAGCTGAAAGCAACTTTCCCCGATACA
>NATJ01000003.1 GCA_002085305.1 Epsilonproteobacteria bacterium 4484_65
CCTATGGGTGGTTCCGGTATTGCGGTCTATCAAAAGATCAAAGAGGTCTATGATCTCAATATGGATATCGTCAACCCCTATGTCGACCCCACCTTCAGTTTTATGAGTTGTGATCATGACGGCAAGATACGCATGGACTGCTCTTCACCTTTTGCTATGGCTTCACTGATATCGCTTAAAGAAAAGTATGACATCGCCTTTGCCAATGACCCTGATTTTGACCGCCATGGCATCGTGACACCCAGCGTAGGCCTTATGAACCCGAACCACTATCTGTCTGTGGCTATCTGGTATCTCTTTTCCCATCGTAAAGCATGGCGCAGTGACCTTCGCATCGGGAAGACACTTGTGTCAAGTTCTATGATTGACAGAGTTGTCAACTCCTTAGGTAAAGAGGTTTACGAAGTACCCGTTGGTTTCAAATGGTTTGTTGATGGACTCTTTGACGGTACACTTGGATTTGGAGGGGAAGAGAGTGCCGGTGCTTCATTTTTGCGTCATGACGGAAGCGTCTGGTCTACCGACAAAGACGGTATCATCCTCAACCTCCTTGCAGCTGAGATCAAAGCCATCACAAAAAAAGACCCCGGAGAGATCTATGGGGAATTTGAAAAAGAGTTTGGAAAGTCCTACTATGCCCGCATCGATGCCCCGGCAACACCGGAGCAAAAAGCACTGCTTAAAAATCTCTCTGCCGAGAACATCACCTCAACGACACTGGCAGGTGAGACGATCATCGGAAAATATACCGAAGCCAGCGGCAACGGAGCAAAGATCGGCGGGCTAAAGGTCAGCACTGAAAACGGATGGTTCGCTGCACGTCCTTCAGGGACAGAAGATATTTACAAGATCTATGCCGAGAGCTTTATTTCAACAGAACATTTAAAACAGATTCAGGAAGAAGCCAAAAAGATCGTTCTGGCTGCGATAGCATAATCTATGCTCTTCTTTCGTTTCAAATCTTCACGGTAAAACTTTTAAAATGAGTATTTAACTAAGGATTTAATCTATTTTATTCATAAGATGTAATACAATTATGAATATTATTATACTAAATTATTGATTGTTAAAAAGAAAAGCCAAACTATTTGTGAAAATAGGACGGAAAGCCTACGGGTCTCTTTAGAGAAAGCCGGGTTACCTAATAGGGGTAATCTGGCTTTTTTAGTTTAAATGCTGAATAACTCTTTACGAGGTCCGAAAAAGAAATGACGAAATTATCACAGGAACAAAATTTATTAATTTTAAAAATGCTTATGAGCGCAATTAATGAACTTGAAGCAAAAAAGGAAAAATTGGGTTTTTTTCAATCTAAACAGAAAAAAAATATAGAGTTTAGAATAGAAGCCATACATCAGATCGGTGACCAATTTGATTCAAAATTAAATATAGATCTATCCAGTCTTTCTGAAATAGACATTACAAATATATTGATAATTTTAACAGCTTACTCTGAAGAGTATAATACTCCTGAAGATAAAGAAATGTATCTCTCCCTCTTAAAAACTATTCATACCATCAAAACATCCAGGGAAGAACCTATGATTCCTGTAATAGAAAAAACTGAACTATCCGGTATAGAAAGAATGCAACATATAGCAGAAGATATCATTGATACTATTATTAGTACAAATAAACACATCAGAATAGATGAAAGCTATGAAGATTTCATAAAGGTTTTTGAAAGATTTCCCAGTTTTAAAAAATATAATAAAGCATCAACCATTGTCATACATAGAGAAGATAGATCATATAAAATTTACATTGCAAAAGAAGAAAATAGCTTTTCAGCATATTGGAACTTGCAACAATAGACTATAAATAGAGAAGTGGTACACCCATCAGGATTCGAACCTGAGACCTTCGGTACCGCAAACCGATGCTCTATCCAGCTGAGCTATGAGTGCACAAATGTGTTGAAGAGCGCAATTTTACCCAAATTTACTTTATTTTTCAAGTAAATTCATGCTTCCAAACAATTTTAACGCTTTTTCATTCGAAATAAACGTATGATTATACGGATGTTCCAACTCTATGGTTTCAAAGTTTTCCAAGGCTTTGTATGAACGGTCTCCATGATCTGACATGTTTTGTAGAACTTTTTTTATCTGTAAAGATCAATGCTGTATTGAGAAGAAGGACACCATTTTTTTCAAAATTGATTCTGAGTTCATCTATGGAAGTATGGAAGTAATGAGTCTTGCTTTATCGACTCTAGAGATAGCCTCTTGGGATAGATCTTCTCTCTCAAGATCACCTCTGGCCAACAGTGCCATTTTTACAAAGTTTCGTAAACTTGTAGCACGGTTTACTTCTTTACTCAATCCTGTATCAGAAAAAATGCTTTCAACTTTTGCATCGATAAAAGCATATCCCTTCGCACTCTCTTTACGAGGGTAAGGGTCTTGCCCAAAAAGGATATATTTTACTTCATGACGGGGAAGTGTTGTAAAGGCATTAAGATACTCTTTCCGGGCAGGAAAGTACTCACTGTCCTGTTCAAGAAAGTCACGATATGATCTGTCCAACTTATCATACGCCCCAGAAAGTAGCGCTTGCCAACTAGGATGAGGCATTTTTGATCTTGTCAAATTTGATGATAAGTTCTATTCTGCTTGTAGGGATACCCAGTTTTTCAGAGATGCTCTCTCTACTCTCTCCTGCATCTATAAGCTGCATTACCTCGTCGTGTGCCGAAAAGTTTTCTATGACATCTTTTACTGCGACCCGTGATGCCTGGAGATTGGAGATCGTTATATCTTTCACTTCCATGATCTCTTGTAATGCTCTGTTCTTGGCTGCAAGTTTTTTATTGTTATCGTACAGATAAAAAATCACCCCTGTCAATAAAAGAACCAATCCTAAAAGTATATATTCCATTTATAGCACCTCCATAATGATGAAAAGTAAAAAAACAAATCCCAGGTAGCCATTGACCGTAAAAAAGGCTTTGTCAATCTTTGTAAAGTCTTTGTTGACAAGATAGTGTTCATACGTCAACATGACTGCAGCAAAAAGTACTGCCAGTTGTGCCCATAGACCAAGGTGGGCAGCAGTCACGAACCAAGCCCAAAACAGTACAGCCAAAAGATGAAACACTCTGGCGATCCACATTGTCTTTTTCGCACCAAAACGTGAAGGAATGGAGTGCAGATCATTGGCTTTGTCAAATGCCATGTCTTGTAAAGAGTAAAGCAGGTCAAACCCTGCTACCCAAAACATGACACCTAGTGCAAGATAAACAGACCATACTGTTATCTCACCTGTAACAGCTACTACACCTGCTATAGGAGCCAAACCTAAGCTTACTCCCAATATAAGATGTGCCAAGGCAGAGAAGCGTTTAAAAAGTGTATAGGCTCCAAGTATAAGCAAGATGGGCACTGAGAGTTGAAATGCCAATGTATTAATGAAATATGCCACTCCTATAAAAATAAGTGCATTGATAATAATAAAAAGTACCATTTGAGTATTGGATACCCTGCCATCTACAGAGGGCCGTCCTTTTGTTCGAGGATTGAGTACGTCAATATCTCTGTCAAGATAACGGTTGACACCCATTGCAAAGTTTCGGGCACTTATAGCTGCCAGTGTTCCCAGGAACAACAACTTCCAGCCAAACCAGCCAGAACCATTCTCTAAATAGGAAGCTACAAGCATAGCTATAAAAATAAATGGCAATGAAAATACCGAGTGCTTAAACATCACCAATTCAGAGAAGTGGTTTAGCTTCTCAACAAATACATTCCTTTTTAACTCTTCACTCTTCATTTCTAATTTCTCATTTCTAATTTTCTAAGGGTGTGGAATTTTTAATTTACTGTTTAAAGCCCAGGCAATAACAAGAGCCAATCCACCGATCACGTAACTACTACCTATAATATCGTAAGAAAAAAGCAGGTAGAGTACCCAAAGAAGTATGGCTCCCAAGGGTGTAGGTACCCCTACGAAGTACTTGGCAGCTTCTCCTACTTCTGCTTCTATATTGAACTCGATCAATCTCCTTAGTCCAGAAATGATATAAAAGATAAAAATAAACCCTAAAATAAACTCCTGAACTCCTGAACTCTCTTTTGTAATAGCGTAGTAAAGCAGAAATGATGGCATCACGACAAAAGAGATAAAGTCAGCGTAGCTGTCAACCTGTACGCCAAACTCTGTTGAGAGGTTATATTTTCTTGCAACTTTCCCATCAGCAATATCCAGCGCACCAGCGATCCATGCTAAGATGATAGCCGTAAAAAAATCACCATGCACAATGAAATGTATCGCAATTAAACCCGCAGCGATATTTCCAAAAGTGATAAGGTTTGCAATATTAAAACGGTTGTTTTTGTCAAAAAGATCCATTCTTTTCCTTCATTTATTAGACTGTATTTTACCCTCTTAACACTTAACCCTTATCTCTTAACAGTCACTGTGGTATGATTACAACATGGAAAACATCAAACAATTAGCTATCATCGGTTCAACTGCATCAGGTAAAACTTCACTTGCTGTAAAAGTTGCCAAACATATGAATGCCTATATTCTTTCACTTGATTCACTCTCTATATATAAAGAGATAGATATTGTATCTGCTAAGCCCAGTAAAATGGAACAGGATGGAGTTCAACATTTTGGCATAGACTATATCTATCCTAATGAGGATTTTGATGTTACGACCTTTATAGAGCTATATAATGATGTATATGCTAAATGTTTAAAAGAGTGTAAAAATCTTATAATTGTTGGCGGTACAGGTTTTTATTTGAAAATGTTAATTGAGGGTGTGAGTCAATTGCCGGCTATCAGTGAAGACAGTAAAGCTAAAACAAGTAAATATTTATTACATCTTCCAGAAGCATATAATTTACTTTATACTCTGGATTCTGAGCATATGTCAAAGATCAAAAGCAATGACTCTTATCGTATAGAAAAAGCACTTAATATTTATTTTGAAACTAAGATGACGCCTTCAGACTATTTTAATGCTTATCCTCCGATACCTACTATTAAATCTTCTTTACCTATTTATCAGATTGAGTGGGATAAAGCTATCTTGCGCCAACGTATATCATTACGTACAAAATTGATGGTTGAAGAGGGTTTAATAGATGAAATATGTATGTTGGAGAAAAAATATACACGTAAGCCAAATTGTATGAAAGCTATTGGTATTAAAGAGACATTGGCATATTTAGATGGCATATATACTAAAGATGAAATGATAGAAAAGATCACTACAAATACAACTAGGCTCGCCAAGAGACAAAAAACATTTAATAATTCTCAGTTTGATAATGTTTTTAAAGGGAGTGTTGGAGAGTTGGAAAAAAAGTTACTATTGTAGTTTCATCAAGGTCGGTAAACCGACCCTACTGAACGCTCAACGCTAAACGCTGAACGCTTTTATTTAATACCCACTTGCACTTATCATATAGTAAAGATAAGAGATCAGTGGTTGTATGTAGAAGATAGCCCCTACTGTAGCAAGTGTTGCCATACCGATCACTGCCATCAATGGCTTGGAAAGGTTATAGTAGATCGTATCAACATCTTTTACCGGATCCATAAGGAACATATAAACAATGAGTTTTAGGTAGTAGTACGCTGCAATAGCAGAGTTAAGACCCATAACGATCGCTAACCATATATACCCTGAATTGACTGCTGCCTGCATCACATAGATCTTACCCCAGAATACTGAGAATGGAGGTACACCTGCAAGTGAAAGCATAAACAGACCCATGATCACGGCGCCAACCGGCATGATATGAATAAATCCTGCAAACTTTTCATAAGGGTGGTCAAATCTTTTATCAAATCTTCTGTTTTTATGACGAGAGATCCATAACATAGCAAATGCACCAAGGTTAGTAAACATAAAGAGTGCATAGTAAAGGAATATTGCTGTTGTTCCTTCTGTGGTATCCAGAGCTAAAGCTGCCATAATGAAACCGGCATGAGAGATAGATGAATATGCAAGCATACGTTTTACATCCTCCTGTACCAGTGCCATGATGTTTGCAAGTGTCATCGTAAGTACTGCAAGTACCAGGATAGTAACTCTTACCCACTCAACACCAAGGTCAATGTACATACCAAAGATTCTGATAGAAACAACAAATGCTGCTATTTTTGGTACCACTGACATATATCCGGCCAATGGAGCAGATGCACCTTCATACACATCCGGTGCCCATGTATGGAACGGGAAGAGTGAAAGTTTAAATGAGAACGCTACAAGTAAAAGTACTGCTGATCCAAAGATAGCGATCATTATTCCTGTTTCATTTAGACGCGTTGCCATAACTTCAGCTACTTTGTAAAGCTCTACAGATCCTGTAAGTGCATAAACAACTGCTGAACCCATCGCAAAGAATGCTGCCGCAAGTGCACCCATCGTAAAGTATTTTACTGCTGCTTCATAAGAGTTCGCTCTGTTGTGAAGTGCAATAAGCGTATAGAGTGAAAGTGATGCTGTCTCTAGCCCTACAAAGATAAGGATAAGGTTATCACTAGCCACCATAAACTGGAACCCTGCGATCATGAACAAGAAGAGTGCAAAGAATTCAGGGTATGAATACTCATGGAATCTTTTTGACGTGAGTGCAAGTGGAATAAAGATAATAGATCCCACAATGATCATCAACTGAGAAATGATCGAGATACCATCAATAAGCATAACATCAAAGAATCCACGCTCATTTACATTGAGTCCCAATGTAGCACCAAAGTCGATCACAAGGATCAAAATAGTTAACATCACATAAAGTGACTTATGCAATTTTTCGCTGATCAGGTCAAGAACTAAAATTACCAATCCACCGGCAATCGCGATGAGCATAGGTGCTAGAGTGATAAGGTTTAGACTCTCTAAACTTACATTAATAGGCTGTAACATTAAACACCTCCTTGGCTTGATTTGGCTACTTTTATCATATCTTTAGCCTCTTTTGTGATCGCCTTCTCATCCATAAAGACCAACATCGCTTTTACAGAGTTGTCAATAGGTTCTAATACCGGTTTAGGATAAATACCTAACCAAATAACAATAAGAACCAATGGTACCAATGACCATGTTTCTTTTGCATCAAGATCTTTCAGTGTTTTATTTGCTTCGTTCGTCACAGGACCAAAGAAACTCTTTTTATACACTGCAAGCATATAGATCGCACCAATGATAATAGATGTACCCGCTAAGATAGTCATGATCGGTGATACCTGGTAGAAACCAAGGAGTACAAGGAACTCACCAACGAAACCGATCGTCAATGGTAATCCAACTGCAGCCATAAGCATAATACCGAAGATCACCGCGTACTTAGGCATAACTGATGCCAATCCGCCAAATTCACTCATAAGCTTTGTATGTCTTCTGTCATAAATAACACCTACAAGCATAAACAGCGCCCCTGATACAATACCGTGTGACAACATTTGGAACACTGAACCACTAATACCTTCTGCATTCATAGCAAAAATACCAAGCATAATGATACCCATATGTGAAACAGATGAGTAAGCAATTACTTGCTTAATATCTTTTTGCGCATAAGCTACCATCGCTGTATAGATGATCATAATGATAGAGATCACAGCAATAGGCGTGATCATCATCACAGATGCATCCGGGAACATTGGAAGTGAGAATCTCACAAATCCATAAGTACCCATTTTAAGGAGTACTGCCGCAAGTATCACTGAACCAATAGTTGGTGCTTGACCATGGGCATAAGGCAACCATGTATGGAATGGAAACATCGGAACTTTGATCGCAAAACCAAAGAAGAATGCCGCAAAGAGCCAAAGCTGATAATCAACCGGCAACACCAATGCATACCAATCTGTGATCGCAAAACTCCATACACCTGTAAGGTTATGGTATACATATGCCATAAACAACATACCTACCAACATGATAAGTGATCCTGCAAATGTATAAAGGAAGAACTTAATCGATGCATAGACTCTAAGAGGTCCACCCCAGGCACCGATGATATAAAGCATCGGAACCAGTGAAAGCTCCCAGAAAAGGTAGAAGATGATCGCATCAAGTGCTACAAACACACCTATCATTGTCATTTCTAAGAATAGAAGTGTAATGATCATGTTTTTAATGTTTTTTGTAATACTCATACTCATCATACCGATCAATGTCATCAATGCTGCCATAATAATAATAAACAACGAAATACCATCAACACCTATGTAATAACTTACACCAAAATCCGGGATCAAAGGAATCATTTCTACAAACTGCATTCCTGCATTTGCAGAGTCGAAACTGAACCATAACCATAAAGAGAGAAATAACTCTATGGCAGCTACTGTGATACCATAGGTTCTAGCACTCTCTTTGTCTACAACAAACCCTAACAATCCTGCGATCGCCGGGAAAAATACTAATACACTTAAAATATTATCCATCTATCTACTCCTTAACCTAGCATCGCTGAGATAGCTGCAACTACTAAGAGCAATACTGCACCGACAGCCATCCAATTTAGATAGTTTGAAAGGTTACCTGTTTGCATCTTTCTAGAGCCATCACCACTTTTATAAATAAGTTTAGCAATACCGTCTACGGTTGCATCCACTATCTTCATATCTACACTTGTCCACATTTTTTCTGAAAGCATCGCATACGGCTTAGTAATAAATTCCTCATAAAACTGTGGAATATAATACTGGTTCGCAAGAAGCTTGTAGATAAAGCTGTTTTCAAGCTCTTCATCTCTTTTAAGCCCATTTGCATACTTTTTATATGCCAACCAAATACCACCAACTGCAAATACAAGTACTACTGCTGTAAGTACCCAGATAAGGTGATGCGTATGTTCACTCATCACGTAATCCGGTAAAAGTTTTGTAACAAATGTTTGGAAACCACCCATGAAGAAACCGGCGATCACTGCCAATAGTGCAAGTGGTGACATAGCGATAAGTACAAATTTGTACATTTCATGCGGATGCAGTGTCGATTCATCATATCTTGCTTTACCGTGGAAGGTCAAGAATACTTGTCTAAAGCTATAGAATGCTGTCATACCGGCAGTCAATACCAAGATAGCCCACAATACATAGGTACCTTCATTAAATGCTGTTTCAATGATGGCATCTTTTGAGAAGAATCCAGCAAATACAGGAATACCTGCAAGTGCTAATGATGCTACTCCCATGTAGGCATAGGTCCAATTCATTGCTTTTTTAAGTCCACCCATCTTAAAGATGTCAAGCTCATCATGCATCGCATGCATAACGTTACCTGCACCCAAGAAGAGAAGTGCTTTAAAGAATGCGTGTGCTGCAAGGTGGAAAAGTGCGATCCAGTATGCACCAAGCCCCGCAGCGGCAAACATATATCCCAACTGAGAGAGTGTGGAGAATGCAATGATTCTCTTCAAGTCTCTGTTAACCAATGCCATGGACGCTGCAAAGAATGCTACAAAAGTACCAAGTGCTGCAATAAAGAAACTTACTTCAGGTGTCATAGAGAAAATAGGATTTGCCCTGATCACCAAGAATACCCCTGCTGTTACCATCGTTGCTGCGTGGATCAATGCAGAAACCGGTGTAGGTCCCTCCATTGCATCTGTAAGCCATGTATGGAGTGGAAACTGTGCTGATTTACCCATCGCACCGATAAAGAGTGCAAGAGCAGCAGCATTTAAAACACTGCCACTTAAGTTAGGCAGTGCTGAAAAGACCACATCGTACTGAAGTGAACCTACATTCCAATAAATAATGAAAAGTCCTACCAACATTCCAAGGTCAGCGATACGGTTTACGATAAACGCTTCATTTGCTGCCCATGAAGGAGAGATAGAAGGATTCTCATCTCTTGTAACATCTGCTTTGTGATACCAAAAACCGATAAGTAACCAAGAACAAACACCAACGCCTTCCCAACCAATAAATAGCCCGGCAAAGTTATCACTCATAACCAGGATCATCATTGAGAAAACGAATGCAGAAAGGTAAGAGAAAAATCTATTGAAACTCTTATCGTGATCCATATATCCTATAGAGTAGATATGAACTACGGTAGAAACCAAAGTAACTACTGTCATCATCGTTACAGAAACCTGATCTACAAGGAATCCAAATGGAATCGTTAAATCACCTGCAGAGATCCACTCCATCATGGTTACATGAATAGAATTGCCTGTAGTGTAAACATAATATGCCAATAGTGCCGAAGCTACAAATGAGGTAAAGAGCAGTAAAGAAGCTATGATCCCTACAAAGGTTTGTCTCGGACTCATTCCAAACAGAGCTGCGAACAGTGAACTTGCAAATGGTGCAAAAAGTGCTATATATACTAAATTTTCCATCATTACCCCTTCATACTTGCAAGATCATCGAGATCCAGAGTACCATGTTTTTTATACAATACGATCAAAATCCCTAGTCCAACTGCCACTTCACTCGCTGCAATAGCAATGATAAAGAATGCAAACATTTGACCTGTCAGATCATTATAATAGTGCGAGATCGCTGCAAATGCGATATTAACTGCATTAAGCATAACCTCTGTTGCGAAGAAAAGCATTAAAAGATTTCTTCTTCTCAGTACACCCATTAATCCTATAGAAAAAATAAGTGCTGAGACGATAAGGTAGTGAGAAAGACCTATCATTTTTCATCCTTTTGTGTCAAGATTTCATCATCTGCACTCATATCTTCAGTGAGACTCTGATCCATTTTTTTACCAGCAAGGATGATCCCTGCTATCATTGCAACTAGTAACATTAACGCTGCTACTTCAAACGGGACGAGATACTTTGTAAAAAGTACGATACCCACATCTTGTGCATTCCCTACACCTTCATGCATAGGGTAAAGTGCTTGGATCGCATCAGAATGGATCGGTGCTGCAAACATCAGTACCAGCACCACTGCACTCAAACCACCAAGTAAAAATACCAATGCAGGATTTGTATTTTTCTCTTTAATGTCTCTTGTCGCATCAAAGAACATCATTGCAAATGAATAAAGAGCCATAATAGCTCCTACATATGCAATAAGCTGAACTACCCCAAGGAAGTCTGCACCCAAGATAAAGAAAAATCCTGAGATAAGCACCATTCCTGCTGCCAGTGACGTCATAGCATAAAGTACATTCTTACTCATGACTGTGATGAGGAAAAGTCCTATTGTTAAAACCGAAAATAGATAAAAAGCTACCATTTCATACATATCTACTCCTCCTAATACGCTAGTGGCGTTTTTTTAATATTGGCATCAGCATTTGGAGACACTGCACCAAATCCATCATACTCTTGTTGTAAGTTAAGCTGATCTATAGGCGTTAACATATCTTCAAAAAGTGAGAAGCTTGCTCTCTGCTCAGAAGCAGTCTCATATCTTGGCCCGTGTACGATCGCAAGTTCCGGACATACTTCTGCACAATATCCACAGAAGATACAACGTCCAAAGTTGATTGTATATTCAGTCACTTCTTTACGTTGATTCTCGTCATATCGTGTATCCATCGTAATACAGTTAGAAATACAGATCTTTTCACAAAGTCCACATCCGATACATCTATAGTGACCACTTTCAAGCAGTCTAAGCATATCATGGATCGCTCTATATCTTGGAGAAATAGGCATTTTTTCAAACGGATACTTTACTGTATGCATTTGTCCTTTGAAGAGTGCATTGATCATCTCTCTAAGTGTAACCCAAAGACCTACAAAAAGCTCCCCTTTAAAGGTTCTTTTTGCTACCTGCTTAAACTGTTCAAAACCATTGGCAGGTGTTTCACCTAGATCTAGTTTTGTATAATTTTGCGTTCCGACATTTCTGTTTTTAAATTGTTCTAAACCCATATTTTCTCCTTATACCATCATCACAATACCAGTGATCACGATATTGATCACTGCAATCGGCATTAAGACTTTCCAACACAGCCACATCAACTGATCTGGTCTTATATGTGGCCAAGATGCTCTTACCCATAACATTAAGAAGAAGAAGAATGCAACTTTCAAGATGATAGTTAACCAACCAATTCCTTCTACACTGTATCCACCCAAGAAAACAACCGCTGCAATAATAGAGACTGTGATCATGTTTGCATACTCACCAATAAAGAACATACCCCATCTCATCCCGGAATACTCTGTTGCATATCCGGAAACAACCTCTGCTTCATGCTCAAGCAAATCAAACGGTGTTCTGTTCGTTTCTGCGAACCCTGCGATAAGGAAAAGTACAAATGCCACTGGCTGTTGCCAGATGAGCCATGAACCGATCCCTCCTGATTGATAATCATTAAAATCAACAAACGAAAGTGAACCTACAAGCATAATAGGAGCCAAGATAGAAAGTCCCGTAACTACTTCATAACTCAAAAACTGTACTGCTGTTCTTGCTGCACCGATGATACCCCATTTATTGGCTTGAGACATACCTGCCAGCAGAGGACCGTAAAGCCCTGCTGCCATCATACCAAGAACAAATAGAATACCAATATTGAGATCTGCTGCGATAGAAGGAACGAATGTTCCACCCAATAACGGAATCCAACTTGGAATGGTGAAGTCTGGAAAAACAGGTACCGCTGCCAAAGCAATAAATGCTGTTGCAGCCGTAATGATCGGTGCTATCATAAAGATGAATTTATTTGCATTTTGTGGAATGATATCCTCTTTGGTAAAGAGTTTTATCCCATCTGCTGCAAGTTGTAGCAATCCATAAGGTCCTACGTGCATAGGTCCTAATCTTCTTTGCATGAATGCAAGTACTTTTCTTTCGATAAATGTACCAAAACCTGCAATAGCAGAAATAACTGCCAAGATAATGATGGCTTTAATAAGCACACCTAGCCATGTGACATGTGGTAAAGTTTCCATTGCATGTCCTGCGAGTGTTGTTTCCATATTACACCTTTCTCATTGTTACTGTTTTGTATCTAGACTCACCAAAGAGAGTATAAATATCTTGAGCACTTTTAAAGTCTGAAAGTTTTGTGATATCACCTTCGATCTTATGATCAGCAATAACATCTACTATAATGCTTCCATTTTCAAATACTACTTCTACTTTTTTACCCAACTCTTCAGCTTTAGCAGTACTTGCATAGAGTCCAAACGGTTCAAAGATCTCATGCGCTTTATCTGTAAAGTCACTGAATTGTCTTGCCGGATTACATCGGTAAACGATCTCACCTTCTAGTGCTGATGCCTCATCAAATTTATCAACCTTAGGCATATTTGCTTTTCTGTTAGATGTTTTTAGAAGATAGCCACGGTTCTCTGTACCGTCATTGTTATATCCATTTGCCAGGCTATCAAATGCAACAGCTTGATATCCTTTTGCCGTTGGAAGCTTTGCAGTCCAGTCAATAGTCTCTCTTTGTCCGTCTATCAATGATGAAACGATATCGTTAAGTTCATACCCACCATACTCTAAAGCTGCATTGGTAGGTACAACTCTTTTTGACATGTTCGTCAATGTACCCTCTTGTTGGTTCATCGCCGGCATATCAAGATCACCGTCTCCAAGTGCTGAGAGTCTGAAATCACCATTTTCGTTATATCCGACTGTATATCCCTCTGCTGCATCATCAAGATCACAAATAAGTGCAACACCCAATGCATTTGACTTAGGTGGAGTCATCACTAGATCAATACTTGATGTCTGCTCAACCAAAGCAATAAGTTTCGCAAGATTTTCTGCTTTATCATGATAGTAAAAATCTTCACCGATCATCATAGAGAAAGACTCTTTTTTCTTCATCATTTTTTCAAAAGTATCTGCAAATGTCGCAGAGTTTCCACCTAAAAGGTCTACCAAGCCATTACGTTCAACTGTGATCTCTTTTTCTACCATTTCAGGTACTTTTTTAGTGACTTCTTTTTCTTCCCCAGTCTCTTCATCTTTTACCATTTCAGTGACATCTTTCATCACTTTCTCTTTAATGGTCTTCGTCTCAGAGCTTTTAAAGCTTGCGATATACTCTTTTACATCATCAGGAAGCTGCTCTTTATCTGCAAAAAGATCCAATACAAGATACAGTGCTGCTTCTTCAAGTCCTGGCTTATGTGTGAAACACTCTACGTTTTTACCAAATGTCGGGATAAGTGTATCGCCTACCGGGTGGAAGTAGAGTCCTGCACCTTTATTGAGTTTTTGTACATTGTTAAATGCATATTTGAGTCCAGGACTGTCATTTCTCAGTGCTGTTCCCATAGCAATTACAAAATCACTCTTTTTCATAAGTGCATCTGCATCTGTAGAGTAAAATCTGTTACCTGAAGCTTTTTGATAATACCCTAAGAATTTTTGGAAAGCTCTTACTTCCGGGTTATAAAGCTTCACACCCATATTCTCTTTGAGACTTTGAAGCATCAAGGCCTCTTCATTGGTGATCACAGAGTTAAAACGGATCGTTTGGGCTTTTTTAAATGCTTCTACTGCTTTATCAAAAGCTTGCTCATCTTTTGTGACATCTCTGTTTTCAAAGTCATAGGCAAAACGTGCAGCACCATCAAGTGAAACATAGTTCCACTCATTGGTCACACGGAAGATCTTTTCAGATCTGTCTTCAATAGAAGTTGGTTTCACTTCATAATAGATCTGGAATCCATCAGAAGAGTGCGCAGATACGGCAGGTACTCTTGTAAGATCCCAGGCATTTGAAGTATAAACGAAATCTCTGCTTGACAATGCACCTACCGGACATACAGCCACACACTCACCACAGTCAGAACAATCTGTAAATTCTGTACCGTTACTTGGTGCGATCACAGACTTTTGAAGCTTGTTCCACATAGAGTAGGCATCTTTAGGCATACTCTCTTTATAGCCTTTGTCCAGTGCTTCCCCGCCTCTTTTGACTGTAGTGATCGCTGCATCACCTATCATGTCTTTACAAACAGTAGTACAACGTTCACATACGATACAGAGTCCTGCATCATAGTGTAGTACTGATGACCAGTTTGTCGTTTCTCTTTTGGTATCCTGGATCATGTATGATTGTGAATCAACACCTAGTTCAAGTGTATAGTTCTGTAGTTCACATTCACCACTCTTATCACAAACACCACACTGAAGCGGGTGATTGACATCATACACTTCCATGATAGCTCGACGCTCTTCAAGGATATTTGGTGTATCAACGGTGATCTCCATACCCTCTTTTACTTTTGCATTACAAGCATATACCTGTTTACCATCCGCTTCTACGAGACAAATACGACATGCCAGTGTTGGCGAACATCTTGTCAAGTAGCAAATAGCCGGAATAAAAACATCATTGGCACGTGCTGCATTAAGGATATACTCACCCTCTTTAACTGCAAACTCTTTACCATCAATTTTAATATTGACTGTACTCATATTATTTCCCTGCCCTTTCAAAATCTAACCTGCTAAACCTATAAGAGGATAACAAAGCAGCACTTAATCCCATATCAAAAGTAGGATTGAGTGCTATTGTTCCCTTCATAGATGTATCAATCTTAAACACACGATCAAAACGTACTCCGTCGATGCTGAAAGAAATACTCTCACCATCCTGAAGTTTTGTCGCTGTTGCGAATTGTTTTGAACCTAGCAAAAATGCTTCCATTTTTAAAGCTTCACACTTTGCCGTGAATGCTGAAAACTGTTCTGTCGGATCACAGTTATAAATGACTGCACCATCAAAACCATCTATATCAGAAACCTCTTCTAGTGTTCTACTTACAGAGGTTTTTATACTCTTTAAGAGGTATCCTCTATGTTCATTTCCTACAGAGTCAAAGTAGTCCGGTAAGCTATCAAATGCTTGTGCTTCGAACCCTTTCTCTGCAGGTAACTCTTTTGTATACTCTATCGTGTACTCTGCATCTAAGCCTAAAGCATTTGCGATATCATTCAATACATATCCGCCATACGGCAATGCAACATTCATTGGTACCACACGTTTGTCGTTTGTTGTGAGTGTTCCCTCTTGCTGATTCATGGCCGGCATATCAAGATCACCATCTCCAAGTGCAGACAAGGTAAAGTCAGCCGGAGCATTATATCCTACTGTTTTCCCCTCTGCTTCATCATCCAGATCACAGATGAGTGAGATACCCATCGCATTACCTGCAGGAGGTACACAAACAACGTTAAATCCTGCATACTCTTCAAGCAGTGCAAGAAGTTTTGCTATTTGCACTGCTTTTGGGTGTGCATAAAGATCAGAGCCCACTACCAAAGAGAAACCTGATTTTTTGATCAGTGATTTTGCCAAGAAAACAAGCTCTTCTTCACCTATGTTACTCTCTGCACTCAAGTTACCGATATCAAGGTCATCTAAAAATGCTCTTATAGCATTAGGTACTTCAATATCTTTAAGAAGTGTCTCAACTAAAAGCGCTGCTACACCCTCTTCGCTTCCTGCCTCATACTTGATGAATTGGGTTACGATGTTCTTAATCTCAAGATCTTCCAACGGATGCATATAAGCTACTCTGGCCCTATGCCATTTACTCGCCATGTTGATATGGTATTTGACCGTTGGACTGTCATCATTGATCTTTGTTCCAAGTACGATAATAGCTCTGGATTCTGAAATACCTTTCAGTGTTCCACCATAAAGGCTCTTGCCTGTTATCGAACTGTACGCCTGCATAAACTTCTGGTAGCTTCTTGCTTCAGAAGAAACAAGTTTGTAGCCTTTTTCCTTTTTAAGCTTTTGAAGGATCAATGCTTCTTCATTAGATATTTGACTACTGAAAAGTATGCTTTGTGCATTTTCAAATGCTTCTACTGCAGAAGAAAATGCTTTTGCATCTTTGCTTACATTTTCATTGGCATAATCAAAACCGTATCGTCCTGCACCACAAAGGTTTGAGAATTCAAAGGCATTGGTCATGCGGTAAATTCTCTCATTTTTTACTTCATAGGTCATTTGACAGCCGCCACCACAATGAGGACAGGCAGATGGTATTTTTTCAAGCTCCCAGGCATTAGTCGTATACTTAAAATTCGTATCTACCAATGCACCTACGGGACATACTGCTGCTGCTTCACCCAAAGAGGCATAGTTCTTCTCTTGTTTCACATTGATGATCGTTGATGAGTATCCACCAAACTTAAGCTGTAAAGCTTCATCACCCGTGATCTCTGTAGAAACCCTTACACACTTTTCACACATAATACACAGTGCAGGATCATAAGAGACATGTCCCCAGTTCTCTACAGGTCTGTGCTGATCACGTGCAGTAAAGGCTTGTTCTTCCAGGCCAAACTCCATCGTCTTGTTCTGAAGGTCACACTCGCCACTTTTGTCACATACTCCACACTCTAAAGGGTGGTTTACATTATAAAGCTTCATGATGTTCTGACGCTCTTTATTGAGTTCGTCATTTTGTGTATTTACTACTGCACCATCGGTTGCTTTCTCTTGACAAGAGAGGATCATCCCGTCTACACCCTCAACATCTACGATACACATACGACAAGAGGCAATAGGCTGCACTTTTGTAAGGTAACACATCGTTGGAATGTAAATATCATTCTCTCTTGCAATATCTAATATGGTCTTTCCAAAGGTACTTTGACATACTTTACCATCAATAGTAACAGTGATGGCTTTCCCTTTATTTATAGAATTATGTACACCCATATTACACCGCCACCATTGAGATATAGTAACAACGCATACAACGTTCAGCTTCAGCCAGAGCTTCTTCACCTGTGAAACCTAGGTTGACCTCTTTGTTGTTTGTTTTACGCTCTTCTACGCCGAGTTTTTCGCTCTCAGCTCGTGGAAGTCCAGGCATCCAACCAGTGATCTTCTCTTTTTTGTCATAGACTCTGAGTTTGTTCAAATGATCTTCCATGATCTCATCATCGGTTAACGTACATTTTCCATCATAGATGTAACGGCTGATCACAGAAGCAGCTCTTCTAGCCTGCCCTACAGCATTAACTATGGTCATTGGTCCATATTCACAGTCACCCGCAGCAAAAAGCCCCGGACGCGAAGTCATAAAGTCCTTGCCATTGGTTAGAATACTGTTCCATGAAGTCATCTCAAGGTTCCACTCTTCAGGCAAGATCTGCGTGTCAAGAGCTTGTGAAACCGCAGGGATAAGATAGTCACATTCCATCTCAAAATCTGCACCTTCTTTCTTCACAAGTTGTGCTCTACCCCCATCCGGATCAGGCACAAGTTCAAACATATTAATTTTAAGACCGGTGATATTCTTCCCATCATCATAAATTTCTTCAATTGCTGAGTGGAAGATAAACTCAACACCCTCTTCAACTGCTTCATGATACTCTTCATAGGTCGTGTTTCGAATGATCGTTTTTTCATCACGACGATAAAGCATCACTACTTTTTTGGCACCTTCACGTATGGAACATCTTACCACATCCATAGAGGTAAATCCACCACCTACACAGACAACAGTTTTACCTTCAAGCTCGTTGGATGCCGGTGAACCAATGTCATATTTATGCCATAGGTTTACCTTGTCAAGCATCTCTATCGCACCCCAGTAACCACCCATATTGACATTTTCGTTTGCTGCACGTACTTTCTTTGAAAGTCTTGCACCAAAACCAAGCAGTGTTGCATCATACTCAGCTTCGATCTCTTTAAGACGATCTGCATCTACTCTATGGTTATTGGTAATACTTACCGCTTCGAGTTCAAGAACAAGGTCAATATCTTTTTGATACTTTCCGATAGGCATACGATACTCAGGTACCCCGACAGCAACCTCACCACCATTTACCGGCAACTCTTCAAAGATATGTGACTGGATACCTTCAAGTGCCAAGTAATATGCAGCAGTCAATCCTGCAGGTCCTGCACCGATGATCGCTACTTTTTTACCATCAGTTCTCAATGGCTTAGGCTCAACAGGATGCAACCAGGGAAGGTCATGATCTGTCTCATAATCTGCCCCTAAACGCTTAAGCTCCATAATAGAGATAGGTTCATCAAGGTTCATACGACGACAAGCATCTTCACATGGGTGAGGACAGACACGACCACAAGTATGTGCCAATGGCATGGTCTGCCTTGTTGCAGCCAGTGACTCTGTAAAGACCATGTCTCTTACACCCTCAATGTACGCAGGAATATCAACATGTGCCGGACACATGTCAGTACATGGTGCCGTTACTTTAGCAATATAAGTGGTATCTCCTGCATAATGTTTAGAAGGTATCTGGCCATTGATACAAGTATCAAACTGATCTTTATAGTGTTCCATAAGATCCAATATAGGTACAGGTACAGTCTTTCCTATCTCACACTTAGATGTTGTCATCATTGTTTGAGCAATCTCTTTTAAGTGTGTGATATCGTCGTGTGAACCTTCACCACGTGCTATTTTGTCAAGTAAATCATAAAGGATCCTGCCACCCCATCTACCTGGAGCACAACGTCCACATGCTTCAGAGTACTCTTGGTACTGTGCAGCATATTGTGAAGCCAACTCAACCGCATCTATATCTTCATCGAAAATGGCAACACCATCCCAACCGATAAATGCTTTAGAGTTTTTGTCTCCATGATAAGTTTCAGGCAGTTTAAATCCTGATTCACTCAACTCATCAGAGGATTTACCACGATTATCGATAAATTCATCCCTCCAAGTTGAGAATATAATACCTGACATTATTTAGCCTTTGGCTTTCTAGGAGCACGTTTGGTTGTTGCTCTTTTTGCAGGAGCTTTTTTTGCCGGTGTTGTTTTTGCAGGAGCTGCTTTTACACTCTCTTCTTTAGCTTTTGATTCAGCCTCTTCTTTAGCTTTCGCCTCTGCTTCCGCTTTTTCAGCTTCTTCCTTGGCTTTCGCTTCAGCTTCCGCTTTTTCTGCCTCTTCTTTTGCTTTTGCTTCAGCTTCAGCCTTCTCAGCTTCTTCTTTTGCCTTCGCTTCAGCAGCAACTCTGTCAGCCTCAGCTTTTTCTTCCGCTGCAACCCTGTCTGCTTCTGCTTTCTCTTCTGCCGCAACTCTTGCAGCTTCTATCTTCTCTGCTCTGGCTTTTCTTGTCGCATCATCTACTTTTTTAACTACAATAGTCCAATCCACTTCATTGAACTTCAATGAGTTCATCAAGTCATGTCCTGTTGCTCTTACTACATCGGCAGATTTTTGAATAGAAGAAAAATCTCCTACCTCAAAAAGGAAGATCCCTACTTCATCAACTTTGATACCTTTATCGATAAGTTCGACCATTCTGTCATAAAAATCATCTTTTAAATGTCTTAAATCATATCTTTTCATTAATAGGTTCCTTTCTGAGCAAAGCCCATAAATGACTCTTCAGCAGAGAGCTCTCGCGACTTGTCGCTCTTAAAACTCATATAAATATTCATTTGTCTCTCCTATCTGTCAACTTCACCGAATACGATATTGGTAGTACCAATGATCGTAACGACGTCTGCTATATATGTACCTACAAGTAGCTCTTGAAGCAATCCTGTGTGGAAGAAACTCGGTGCTCTACACTTCAATCTGTAAGCATAAGGCTCACCTTCTGATTTGATATAGAAACCAAGTTCACCTTTTGGTGATTCAGTAGGTACATAGACTTCACCTTTTGGTGGCCTCATCCCTTGTGTCACAAGTACAAAGTGTTGCATCAATGCATAGTTTTGTGTCATGATCTCCTCTTTTGGAGCAGAGATGTACTGTGGTGCATGTGCCATTAATTGTGGTTCAGATTTTTTATACATAGGGATAAGCTGCCTGATGATTCTTGTTGACTGCTTCATCTCTTCCATATAAATTCTGAAACGTCCGTAAGAATCACATCTGTCTGAAGTTGGAATATCAAAGTCAAGTTCAGAGTAAAGCTCATAAGGCTCCTCTTTTCTGATATCCCAATTTACATCTGAACCTCTAAGCATCGGTCCTGTACATCCCCAAGAGAGTGCATCTTCTGCCGAGATAACCCCTACATCTTCAAGACGCATTTTCCAGATACGGTTTTCATTTAGTAGTGCACCATACGTTTCATCTACCTCTTTATCTACCTTATCACAGAATGATATTGCACTTTCCA
>NATJ01000035.1 GCA_002085305.1 Epsilonproteobacteria bacterium 4484_65
TATTTCAATATAAATAATGGTGGATGAATCCACCCTACGCAATATATAATTAGATTGTTTTTGAAGAATCACTATGACGTGATTTTAATTTCCCTGCCATACTCAAATAACTATTCAAAGCACCGATATAGGCTCTTGCAGAGGCTAACATAGTGTCTATATTCAAACCATGTCCTATGATGGCAGGTTCTCCGTTAAATGAGACTTTTACCGTGACACTGGCTAAAGCATCTTTCCCCTGGCTTACAGATTTGACTTTGTAGTCCATCAATTGACCTTCATAGCCTGAAATCCTATCTATAGTTTTAAAGATGGCATCCATGGTACCTCCACCTATACCAGCTTCGATAATCTCATTATCATCTTTTTTGATCTTCACAGCAGCAGAAGGTACACCCTCTGAACAATCCATCAATTGTAAAGAGATCAACTCGTATATTTTAGGTGCAGAAGTCATCTCATTTGTTACTAGTGCTCTTAAATCATCATCATAAATATCTTTCTTCTTGTCTGCCATAATTTTAAAACGTTCAAATGAGGCATTTAATGCATCATCAGTTAAAGTAAAGCCTAATTTACTCAACTTGTCTTTAAATGCTGCACGTCCGGAGTGTTTACCCAAGACTAAAGTATCTTTCATATCTAATCCGATATCTTCCGGGCGGATGATCTCATAGGTTTCTTTGTTCTTTAACATACCATCCTGGTGTATGCCACTCTCATGGGCAAAAGCATTTTTACCTACAATGGCTTTATTTGGCTGTGGTTCAATACCCGTGATATTTGCTATCAAACGGCTACTTGGGTATATCTCTTTTGTATTGATATTGGTTTTATAGTCAGCAAAGATATCTGAACGTGTTTTTAATGCCATGACTATCTCTTCAAGAGCAGCATTCCCCGCTCTCTCACCTAAACCATTGATAGTACACTCTACTTGTCTTGCACCATTGACTACAGCCTCCAACGAGTTTGCTACACCCAAGCCCAAGTCGTTATGATTATGTACAGAAATGATCGCTCGTCCCTCGACATATTCACTCATCTCTTTAACCATAGCCCCAATTTCAAATGGCAATCTAAAACCAACTGTATCTGGTAAGTTTATTGTACTTGCACCTGCTTCAATGACCGCGTCACTTATCTCTTTCATAAAACCTATGTCTGAACGCCCTGCATCTTCACAAGAGAACTCTACATCATCTACAAATGTACGTGCATATTCAACAGCACGTACAGCTCGCTTGATGACTTCATCAGGAGTCATTTTAAGTTTGTATTCCATGTGAATATCACTTGTTGCAATAAAAGTATGTATACGTTTCATCTTAGCTTTGGCTATGGCTTCACCTGCTGCTTTAACATCTGAGTCTATAGCTCTAGCTAAAGAACAGATCGTTGAGTTATTTACTCTTTGTGATATTTTATCGATAGCATCAAAGTCTCCGGGGCTTGCTGCAGCAAACCCAGCTTCAATGATGTCTACACCCAAACGCTCTAACTGTGCAGCGATCTGGATCTTCTCTTCAGTGTTCATAGAAGCCCCAGGACTCTGCTCACCATCTCTTAATGTTGTGTCAAATATTATAATTGTTTCTTTGCTCATGATAATAACCTTATGTGCTATAAAGGCATAAACTTTAAGGTAGTGGAGACTTTAGTCCCACATTGAATTTGTGGTGAGACTGAAGTCATCACTTCCGAAGAGATATGCATAAAATTGTCTAATTTTACCTAAAATTTGATTAGGGTATTAGAATAGAATGTTTGTTTATATAAAAAGGATATGGATAGTTAAACTATTAAAGTGCGAGCGTTAGCAGGAGAGAACTATCTTTAGTGAAAATAGTGCTAATGTTAATGATTTTTTTCATAATGCTCTCCTGTCATTTTTGTGTATTATACATTTTTTAGATATACCTTGTCAAGAACGCTTTATTTTTATATTTCTTAGATTAATAGTTCGTAATGCACGAAGTGGCCCATAAAGGACATAAGCGAAGATAACCAAAGCAAAACCTTCTGCTGAGAAAAGATAGAGTAGGGAAGCTACTAACATGAGCATGATCATCGTTTTAAAAACCATAGGCCTATCTAACTGTACTTTTTTAAATGAAGGATAGCGAAAGTTACTTACCATGAGCATTGCAACACCTAGAGAAAGAAAAAGTAGTACCATGCAATAGTCCTCAAGATTATATTTATGAAAAAGAAGTATCCACATAGAAATAAATACTGCTGCTGTAGGAATAGGTAATCCGATAAATACATTGGGGTCTGTTTTGGCAGTACTAATGTTAAATCGTGCTAATCGAATGGCTCCAAAGATGACATAAAGTGCAGAGACAAGGATGCCAAAACGTCCAAACTCATGTCCTATAAAAAAGTAAAGTAACATCGCAGGAGCGATACCAAAAGAGATGATATCAGCGAGTGAGTCAAACTCTACGCCAAACTGGCTTGTAGTGTTGGTCATACGTGCTATACGACCATCAAGTCCATCAAAAACAAGGGCTAAAAGGATGAGCCAAGAGGCAAGTACGAAATTTCCTTTGCTTGCTTCCACAATGCTTATCACACCTACAAAAATGCTACTTGCTGTAAACAAGTTTGGCAGGATGAATAGTAGGTTAGCCCTCTTCATTGTCTTCTTGGTTTTTTTCTGCTTGCTCTTTTGCAAATGCTTCTGCTTTTGCTATTTTATCTCCATGTGCAAGACGACTTTCCATATGGTTCTCTTTTTCATATTCAGCTATGATCGAACGTACTTTTGTACCTTCAATGACTTCAACATCCAGGAGTACAGCAGCCATATTTTCTATGGCCTGATGATATTCATTGAGTGTTTTCTTTACAAAGGCATAACGCTCATTTAATGTTGTTTTGATGTGATTATCAATATCTTCAGACATTTTTTCACTATAGTCTGTAGATGCCATGCCCCCACCCAAGAAGCTGTTTTCAGTTCTTTTAAGTACCATAAGTCCAGCGATATCACTCATACCATAGACTGAAACCATATCTTTCAAAATAGCTGTTGCACGGTCAAGGTCATTACCCGCACCTGTACTTATCTCACCGATAAATACTTCTTCTGCAGCACGACCACCAAGAAGTACATCTATTTCAGCCATGAGTTCATGTTTCTGTTTCAAGAATCTGTCTTCATCATCCGGAAGGTGTAAAGTATAGCCTAAAGCACCAAGCCCTCTAGGGATGATAGATACTTTCGTTACACGTGTTGCACCTTTAGTAAGCTCTGCCATAAGTGCATGTCCACTTTCATGATAGGCTACGATCCTTTTTTCTACCTCAGATATTTTTCTATTTTTCTTTTCCAGTCCTACAAATGAACGTTCTATCGCTTCCAGAAGATCTTCTTGTTCTATCTCTTTTTTGTTGAATCTTCCTGCAAGAAGAGCAGCTTCATTGATGATGTTCGCCAAGTCTGCACCTGCTAGGCCGGCAGTTTGTTTGGCAACAATGGTCAAATCAACTTTTGAGGAGAGTTTTACACCTTTGGCGTGTACTTTCAAGATGGCTAAACGTCCATCAAAGTCAGGTTTATCTACAAGTACTTGTCTGTCAAAACGTCCAGCTCTAAGAAGTGCGGCATCCAGTATTTCCGGCCTGTTTGTCGCAGCAAGTACGATGACAGGAGTGTCTGTACCAAAACCATCCATTTCAGCTAAAAGTTGATTCAGTGTCTGTTCTCTTTCATCGTTTCCACCCATTTGCCCACCAGATGCACGGCTTTTACCGATAGCATCTATCTCATCGATGAAAATGATAGAGGGAGCCTCTTTTTTTGCCTGGGCAAAAAGGTCACGCACACGACTGGCACCGACACCAACGAACATTTCAATGAACCCTGAACCTGATACCGAGAAGAAAGGAACAGAAGCTTCACCCGCTACGGCTTTTGCAAGGAGTGTTTTACCTGTTCCCGGAGGTCCTACAAGGAGTAAACCTTTTGGGATCTTTGCCCCAAGTTCCATATAACGTTCCGGGAATTTAAGAAAATCAACGATCTCTTTGACTTCATCCTTAGCTTCTTCTACCCCTTGTACATCAGAAAATTTTGTATCTGGTTTTTCAGAATTGATAAGCTTATCTGCTTTCCCTGCACCAAGGATACCACCACCCATACCTTTAGACATTTTCTTAGCAAGGAAGATCCAAATACCAAAGAAGATAAGGATAGGAAGCATCATACTGAGAAGTTCAGAGAGAAAACCTCCACCCATCACACCTTCATAGGTGATTTTTTTCTTTTCTAAAAGAGGAATAAGGTCTTTATCGTATGTTGGTACATTTTGTGCTACATAACGTATTTTTCGACCATTATCATCTGCAATAGCTTCCACTGTAGTTGGTGTTAGTTTTACAGAGGTAATGGTTCCCTGTTCTATCTGTTTTTTGATCTCTGAATATTTGACTTGTTTGGTTTGTGAGACACTTTGAGTATTCATCATACCGCCTAAGCTCTCTCCTTCACCTACAAATGATTTAAAGATCATAATGATAATGATAGAAAAAATTGCAAATGCCAATAATGGATTATTATTAAAAAAATTGTTATTATTATCGTTATTTTGGTTATTGTTTTGATTAGCCATGGGCTTCCTTTTTATACACAAGTGTTACCCACTCATCTTTTAATGTTCGTTTGACCAGTGTAAGTTCCTTAAATGACTCAACAACAAGGTCTTCTTTTTTATCTAAAATACCTGAAAGTATCAAGTGCCCATTTTCTTTACAGGCAGACTTTAGATCTTTTGCGATGAACCTGAGTACATCTGCAATGATATTTGCGATGACTACATCATAAGTGCCTTCGGCCTTATCGATGGAGCCTTCCCAAAGTTTGTTATAACTCTCTTCATTGAGTTCAAAGTTCTCTTTACAACTTTCAACTGAAAGTGGGTCAGTATCACAAAGTTCTACATTCGCACCTAGTTTTTTACATGCAAGTCCAAGAATTCCTGAACCGCATCCAACATCTATGACCTTATCACCAGCTTCTACATAGTTGCTAATAGCTTCCAGACATGAAAAAGTTGTTGCATGGTGCCCTGAACCAAAAGCAAGAGCAGGATCGATTTTTATATTGATCAAATCTTCTTTAGGTTCATACCAACTGGGGAAAATATAAAATTTACCAGCTTCAATGGGTTGAATAGAGTCTTGATATGTTTTTATCCAATCAACATTCTCTTTTTCTTCAAGATTGTACTTCATCTCAATAGGATTATCTAAATTATCGGCTAAGGATACAAGAGCATCTTTAACGAAAGTTAAATCAGATTCACTTCTTACAATAATTTCTCCGTCTCCAAGCTCTATACCTTCATCATAAATATTCAAAATGTAATCTGCTATAATTTCTACAAAACTTTCATCAAGTTTTATAGTGAGTTCATAATACTTATCTTGCATTCGCTACCTTAAATGCTTCTTCCAAATCAAGAGTACCTTCGTAGAATGCTTTACCTACGATAGTGCCATCGACGCCAGCATCTATCAAGGCGTGAATGTCTGTCATATCTTTTAATCCACCAGATGCAATAGTCTCAAGACCAGATGCTTTGGCTATCTCAACTGTAAAATCTACGTTTACGCCAGTCATCATTCCATCACGACCTACATCCGTACAGATGATAGCTTCTACACCGGCATCTGCAAACTCTTTGGCAAGATCAGTGGCTTTCATATCTGAAGTCTCAGCCCAGCCTTCAACTGCTACCATACCGTCAATAGCATCAATTCCTACAACGATAGGGTATTTTGCTGCCATATCTTTTACAAACTGAGCATCTTTTACAGCAATAGAGCCAAGAATTAATCTGTCAATTCCAAGTTCCAAATACATTTTGATAGTCTCCTCATCACGAATACCTCCGCCAAGCTCCAGTTTGAGGTTACAGTGCTCACGGATCTGTTTAATTTGCTCTAAGTTCTCAGGTTTACCTGCGAATGCACCGTTAAGGTCAACAAGGTGTACCCACTCACTTCCGAGTTCTTCAAATCTTTTGGCAACTTGCCAAGGTTCATCTGAGTAAATTTTTGCTGATTCCATAAGACCTTTACTGAGTCTTACTGCTTTACCGTCTTTAAGGTCTATTGCTGGTAGTATTGTCATCGGTCACTCCTGCTGAAGTGAAGTGGGTAGTGGGTAGTGGGTAGTGGGTAGAGTAGGGTGTTTTTCATCTCTTTTTCCTTCAAGTTTTACAATTTACTGAAATTTTCTATAATTTTAAGCCCATTATCGTGGCTTTTTTCCGGGTGAGGCTGTATGCCGTAAATGTTTCCATTTTGTACGGCAGATACAAACTCATATCCATAGTGTGTTTTCCCTATGGCATATTTGTCCTCACATACTGCGTGGAATGAGTGAACAAAATAGAGATAAAAATCTTTAGCTAACCCATTAAAAATGGCTGTATTGTTTTGAACAAACAGTTCATTCCAGCCCATATGCGGTACTTTAAGTGGATGGTCAAAGAGTTTTTCATCAAAGGCAACTACTTTACCTGGGATAAGCCCAAGTCCTCGTGTTGTACCAAATTCTTCACTGCTCTCAAAAAGAAGCTGCATCCCAAGACAGATACCCAATAGGGGTTTTCCACTTGCTGCAAAGTTCTTTACGGCTTCATCCATACCATTTTCTTTTAAGTGTTCCATCGCATCACCAAATGCACCTACACCAGGCAAGATGAGTTTGTCATACCGGTCAAGTTTTGCAGGATCACTCTCAAGTGTGGCATCTGCACCCACTTTCATAAAAGCATTGATAACAGAAGCCAGGTTACCCATGTTATAATCGACGATTCCTATCACGTTCATATTCCTTAATGGAGATAAAACCCATTTATTGAGTACCTAGGGATAGTCAGCGGGTTCTTTGTATAATTAACGTGATTATAGCAAATTAAATTGAAAGCAGAAGATTTTAGCCATCATCCTTTAGGGTATTTGGGTAAAATAGCTTATTAAAACAGTAGGTTTTGGATGAGAGAAAAAATAGAATATAGCTTAGTAAAACTATTTTTGTGGTTAGCAAAGATAGCACCCAGATCATTTATCTATGCTATCGTGAAAGGTCTTACACTTCTTATTTATCAGTTAGATAAGAAAAGACGCAACCTCACCATACAAAATCTGACTATGGCATTTCCAGAGAAAACTTCAGAAGAAATTTTAGCACTCTCCAAAGAAGTATATACGCAACTTTCTATCACAATTGCTGAAATCCTGTTGATGTTTACCGGACAATTTGACATCGATAAAGCCATTAAAAATCAAGAAGAAGCCAAAAAGAAATTACAAGAGATAGCTCAAAACAGTCCGCATGGCGTCATTATTATGACCGCACATTTCTCCAACTGGGAATTAGCCGCCCATTTCCTGGCTAAAAATGGACTTCCTATGTTGGCCATAGGACGTAAAGGAAACAATAAACTTATAGATACCAATATCACAACACCGTTTCGTGAAAAATACGGTAATGATGCTGTGAGTAAAAAGAAAGCCATGTTGGTAATGATCAAAAGGTTGAAGAATGCAGGGAATGTAGGGCTGTTGATAGATCAGAAATCAGGCAATTTAAACAGTGTCAAGGTAGATTTTTTTGGGAAGCCTGCTGAAACAACTCTGTCTATTGCTTCATTAAAGTTAAAATTTGATGCTTTGGTAGTGCCTATTTTTATTGCCAGACAGA
>NATJ01000036.1 GCA_002085305.1 Epsilonproteobacteria bacterium 4484_65
GATATATCTTACGATCTCACTGTTTACAAAATAGATAAAAAGACTAAAAACTATCATCATCACTATAAAATAGAATGATCTTTTAGACTTTATAATGTCTAAAAACCTATTTGTTCCTACCTCTTTCACTGTAAAGATAAACAGCACCCACCCACCGATACTTCCAGCTAATGCAAGCCCGGAAGCTCCAAGAGGATGCATGAGTATCAGAGAAGCTGTGACAGATGTTACAAGTGAATAGACGGCTATTTTTGCAGCTTTTAAGTGTCTGTGTGAAGCATAAAGAAAAAGTGAAAAAAGTTTTGCCAGTCCAAAGGGCAACAATCCTACCATATACATTTGAAGTACGCTTACTGTCTCCAGTGTTTGAACTTGTGTAAATTTTCCTCTCTCAAAAAGTAACCAAACGATGGGTTCAGCCAGTAAAATACCACCAACCATAGCAGCACCTAATAAAAATGCAAGTAACCAAAAGGCTTGGTTTAGATTTTTATAAGCCTCTGTTTCATTCTTGTTTTTTAGTGCCTTGGAGACAGCAGGGAAAAGGACCGTAGCTGTAGCAATGGCAATGATAGCAAGGGGGAGCTGAAAGACACGGTTAGCATAAAAAAGGTAGGAGACTGAACCTGTCATCAAAAATGTTGCTAAAATAGTGTCTATAAAGGCGGATATCTGAGGTGTGGAGTTTCCTAGTATACCCGGTAAAAAGAGAGATTGAAAGTGTTTCTTTTCTTCTTCCACATCTTTTGTTTTCCTGTATTTCCATCCTCCAACAAGGATTTTATGCAGGCTGAATTTATTTACTGCAATGAGATGAACAACTACCTGCAACGCTCCACCGATGAGTACAGCAAAACTCAGTGCATATGCTACTGTTTTTGGGTCTTCTTTCATATAGATGTAAAGTGCTGCTATCATGGAGATATTGAGTAGAGCAGTTGACATAGCAGTGGTGGCAAAATGGTTTTTGTATTGAAGCAGTGTGGCTAAAAAAGTAACGATAAAGATGAGGTCTAAGTACCAAAAATTGATTGCAGTCATCGGTGCAGTTTTACCTATAAGTTCACTGTCCCAACCCCAAGCTAAGAGTTTAGTAATGGGTTCAGGAAAAAAGGTAATGAGTAGTGAAATAGCCATCAGGAAAAGTAAAAATCTTAAAAAGATCGCTGTGGCAAAGACCCCTTTATGACGGGAAGCAACAAAAGAGGGCATAAAAGCTTGTGTAAATGCACCCTCAGCAAAGATACGACGAAAGAGGTTAGGGAGTTTAAAGGCGACAAAGAACATATCACTCCACACCGAAGCACCTAGAGCAGAAGCCATAAGTACATCACGCCCTAAGCCAGTCACACGTGAAAATAAGATACCGAAACTGTTAGTGAAGATGGATTTAAGTCGCATAATATTCTTTAATGATTATTTTTTTGTATTTTAGCATAGATAAACCAAGCATTTATTTTTTTGGCTGCTATTCTGCTATACTATTTCATATGATTAAAAATTAAGGTAACAGATGAAAAAACGTACAAAAATAGTAGCCACCATAGGACCGGCTTCTGATTCACTTGAGCAGATCACGGCGTTGATGCGAGCAGGGGTCAATGTTTTTCGTCTGAACTTCAGCCACGGGACTCATGAATATCATTTGAAAGTGATCTCACGGATACGTGAAGCGATAAAAAGTACAGGGCTTGTGACAGGAATACTCCAGGATATCAGCGGGCCGAAGATCAGGGTAGGGATGCTGGAAGAGGACTTTATCCTTGAGACCGGTGATACTATTGAATTTATTAAAAGTGAGATCGTGGGACACAGGGTCGGTAAAGGGCACTACAGGCTCTCTATCAATGAACCGTATATTCTTGATCAGCTTTCGGTTGGTGATTATATCTACCTGTATGACGGTATCATTCGTGCAGTAGTCACCAATGCGGCACCAGAACCTGTGACAGTAGAGATAGAGAATGACGGTATGCTCTCATCACGAAAAGGAGTCAATTTCCCCAATACCCGTTTGGGGATCGATGTATTGACGGACAAAGATCAAAAAGATATGCTTTGGGGTATCAAGCATAATGTTGATTTCATGGCGATCTCATTTGTTCAAGATGCAGATGATATGATCGCTGCACGAGAAGTTATTTCGTCCAATGGAGGATCTGTACAGCTCTTTGCCAAGATAGAAAAGTTTGATGCGGTTGAAAATATCGATGCGATACTTGAAGCCAGTGACGGGATCATGGTAGCAAGAGGTGATCTTGGTATCGAAATTCCCTATTTTGATGTGCCATTCACACAAAAGATGCTGATACGAAAAGCCAATAATATGTGTAAACCGGTTATCACTGCAACACAGATGCTTCTCTCTATGACGACAAAAGAGACGGCTACACGTGCAGAGATCTCTGATGTTGCCAATGCTGTTTTGGATGGTACGGATGCCGTGATGCTCTCTGAAGAGAGTGCCGTAGGGCATCACCCTGTTTTAACAGTTGAAACAATGGTTAAAACGATCCAGGCAGCAGAGGAGCATTATCCGTTTCATAAGTTTTCCCATTTTGATCTGCGTGATGCCGGAGATAAGATCGATGAATCTGCTGTGCGCCTCTCGGAGAGCTTGGATACGTCAGGCATTATAGCCATGACTGCATCAGGCCAGTCAGCCAAGAAGGTAGCACGTTTCCGTCCGAGCAGACCGGTCTATGCTGTGACACATGATAACAAAGCGGCACAATCACTAACGATCGTCTGGGGTGTTGTTCCGGCATTTTCAGTAGCTAGAGGTGGACTACGCATGATGATGGGTGAAGTCATGGACCAGGGTTTACATAGGGGTGTACTGCATTTGGATAACAGTTATATACTCACAGCTGGAGATCCTGTTGGTACCCCTGGTTCCACCAATCTGATCCGAGTGATCACCGGGCATGAAATGGAATTCTTCTGTTCTCTAAAAAGAAAAAAAGAGATAGGGAATGTTTGATAAATTACGCTTTAAGATCTATCAGATAAATCAAAAATATGTCAATTTGACATGTTTTTACTTATTCGGGGAAAGTGTTGATATACTTTGACAATTAATAAATAAAGGTATGTCATGATAGTAGGTATAGAAGGTACAGTAGAAAGAAGAGATCCGACTTTTGTACATGTAAATGTGAATGGTATTATTTATGAAGTACAAGTTTCCATCAACACTTCAAATGCTATTCAAGAGAAGAGTGTGAAGCTTTTTGTGACACAAGTGATTCGTGAAGATGCCGATCTTCTGTTTGGGTTTATGGATACCAATGAAAAAAAGATGTTTGATACGGTTTTGAAAATAAATGGTGTAGGCCCCAAAGTAGGGCTTGCCATCTGCTCTACTTTTACCCCAAGTACTTTTGCAAAAGTAGTCGCTTCCAAAGATGTGGGTATGCTCAAGAGAGTACCGGGTATAGGCCCCAAAGCAGCAAGCCGAATTTTAGTTGAGTTGGCTGACTTTATTGTAGATGGTAGCGAAGAGAGTGGTCACTCTGGTGCATTGGGTGAGGCTGTTATGGCATTGGAGAGTTTAGGCTTTAAATCAGATGCCATACGTAAAGCACTTTCCGGATGTTCTGGAGATACGAGTACATTGGTGAAAGAAGGGTTGAAGAAGTTACAGAGACTATAAGAGTATGTTACTTGCTGTTTTTTATACAGCATAGAGCTCTTCGAGCATATTCAATAGCGGAAGAAAAAGTATCTCCACTTCTGACATTTCAATACTCCCCTGATTGGGAAAGAAAAAATGATTGTTTCGGTTACGTCGTGTACGGATAATAATATAGATCATCTCTGAGATCAGTTTTGATTTTTGAGTGTCAAAAGAGATATGTCCAAACAGTGCCTCCTCCGCAGATCTTATTGCTGTACTGATGGTACCGGTATTGATCTGGGCTATGTATTCAATCTCTAAGGTATTGAGTGTTGCCTTGAGCCATGCATTATTGGATGCAGTGACCTTCTTTCCATATTCTCCATGGGCTCTTTTCTTAAAGAAAGCTATGTGATATTTGAGTAAACATGATTTGAGCAAAATCTCCGCTGCAAGTGAGATATCACGCCAGAAATCCACAGCTTGAAAAGGATCCTGCTTAGGAATATTATCTAGCATAAAAATGCCATTTTTGTAACTAAGAACTTTATGATGTGTAGCAAGATGTACAGCATATTTATGGTTTTCTTTAGCGATATCGCTAATGTCAATGGTTTTCACGGGGTGTTATCCTCTTTTAAATATCAATTCTTTTACCTCTTCTCCTATGGCTTGAGCCACAACACTGCACTTTACGACAAAGAGAAAATAGACAGGACGTTTGGCTGCCTGGTAGAGACTTTCAAAGTTACCCATTCCTTTGGCCAATACGATATCAGCACGATCAAAAATGGCTTTTGACTCTGCATTGATCTCTGCAAGATCATATCCGGGAGTTGCAACACCTGTATCTATGAGTTGCGCACAGTTTTTAAGTATTTGAGCTTCTTTTAGTGTCACATCATTAATGATGGGTTTCCCTCTGACAAAATAATAGACTTCTATATCATAGCTCTTTTTGATGGTCTCTATCAGCACTTTGTCAAAGATGTGTTCCCCAACATTATCCCCGATGAGTACCATCTCTTTTGCATCTTTGAGTTCCTTTTCAAATGTAGGAAAGTCATCAATACCAAAGGCTTGATGAAAGTGGTTTTGGATCATCTCACTCAGATCAAACTGGTTTTGTGCACCAAAATCGATCACATTGCCAATGACAGCCAGTTTGAGTGCATCAGGAATGGTTTGTATGAAAGAAGTATCAACCTTCAGTGCTTCCTGTGTTGCCTGCTCTTTTGAAAGAAGAACGGGATCTTCTTCTCCTGTGATACCTGAGATAGCCTGATATATCTCTTTGGCGATCTGCGGAGGTGTATAGTTCATGTCATGATCGATCAGGATCTGTGCAGTGCTATCGAACACTTTTTTACTTGTGTTATCATCCAGTTCCAATAATTTGGTAACTTTGAGGGACTGGTTAAATAAACAAGCGATACAGTCAGGTTTAATGTTCACGTTTGTACTCTCTTTTTTAATGATATTATCATAATTAACCCAAGGTTACTCAATAGAGAGCATTTTTGCTATAATAAATTTAAAAAGGATTTCAGATATTTAAAAAAATTACATTAGCAATGGCAGTTGCATTAGCTGGTTCATCACTTTATGCAGAGCCTGCAAAAAAAGACAACATTCATATGTTTCCTCAAGCAGAAGAAGGTTTTGTCCGTCACGTGATTGAAGTACCTAAGACGGATAATGATTATGAGCATAAAGTAGAATTGCTCATCGGAAAGGTAATGCTGGTTGACTGTAATAAGCATTCACTTATGGGTAAAGTTGAAAGTGTAACGCTTAAGGGATGGGGATATAAATATCTGGAAGTAACCGACATTCAAAGTGGTCCAAGTACTTTGATGGCATGTAAAGAACCAAAAACTGAAAAGTTTATTTCGATACGTGATACTTTACGTAGATATAACAGTCGCTTTCCTATCGTGGCGTATGTCCCAGAAGGGTATGAAGTACGTTATCGTATTTGGAGTGCAGATGATAATATTCAGCAGGCTACACAGCGATAATTTTGTATATCAGTCATAAAAAAGAGTAATGATGATATCCTTCGCAAAATAAGGGCTCTTAGTGATGCCCAAAAAGGAGTAGTGCCATCAAACTTTTTTTACTTAAAACGCTACTACTTCTTTTTTTAGGCACATCGTATCTTACCGCCACACATATACACTATGATGATTTAGATCATGAAGATGGATGTAAAGTCTGTGTAGTGGTCAACAATTTTCATAGTGCAGATATTCCACATTCAGCCATAGATATACCTTCACTAGAATACGCGCATGATGAGATTAAACTTCATCATATCTCTCCTGTAACACATATATATAAAGGTTTTTACAGTACAGCTCCACCTTCATATTAATTTATCTACAAAAAAATACAAATTATTATAATAGAATAAATGAAGGACAACTACATGAAAAAAATGAAACTTTTATTTGTAGTATCACTGCTTTTGACTTTAAGTTATGCAGAAAATACTACAGTAAAAATAAGCTATGAGAATCTAAATTTCGATAACTCGGTAAAGAAAGACCAGGGAAAAGTATATGGTCTTGCTGTGAATCATCAAACAGAGGGTGCTCTCTATCAAATAGCATATGAAAAAACCAACACAGATACTTTTCAGCCACCGCTTGCACAAGACTTGCATGTCAACAAGTATTACCTTAAATATACACATATGCTGGATGATAAACAAGCATTCTCTGTCAGTTATGCAACCATAGATGATAACCTGATGAAAGAGACAGATGGTGGGCATATCTATGGTTTAGGTTATAAGTATGGTGCTTTTGGTTTTACGCAATACCTGAGTGATTATAAGCATTTTAATGTATATCAGACAGATCTGAAATACAAGTTTAAAAAAGCATTTGGAGAGATACATACCTCTGCTACCGTAATAGGAAAATATATCCATTTACAAGACAGAGAGAGTAATCCTTTTTCTGCGAATGCCAAAGAGGACTATTTTACTCCGGGAGTGAAGGTTCATGCACATTATCATGATTATCATTTAGGGCTAGGGGCATTTTTCGGGAAAAGAATTTTTGCTGTGATGTATGACGGGTTTAAAGTACAGCATCATGCGATGGAGTTCAATGAGACTTATATGGTTGGATTTGGAAAACATTTCGGTGATGTGGATCTCAATTTAAAGTATGTTTATCAAAAAGCTACAGAGATACCTATCCATAATGACAATGTTAAAGTGCAAAATGTAGGGTTGGTATTACGATATCGTTTTTAACGAGAGGAAATTGCTAAACCTTATTTATAACTCTTTTTGCAGAAACAAACTTGTTGCTATAATAACCGTTGTGAACAGGGGAAATGATGATACCTTTCTTTTTGGAAGCGGCATGAATGAATTGGCCATCACCTAGATAAATACCTACATGTGTAACAGGAATGCCGCGTTTTTTATCTGTAAGGAAGAAAAGGAGGTCTCCTTTTTGGAGATTGTTTATGTCAACTGATTTACCTCTTTTTGACTGTGCATAGGCAGTTCTTGGGAGGTTGACCTTATGTTTTTTGTAAAGGTATTGTACGTACCCTGAACAGTCAAACCCTTGTGGTGTGGTACCTCCCCAGACATACTTTCCGCCTTTAAAATACTTGGCATCTTCAAGAAGTTTTTTTCTGTCTGTATTAGAAAGATGATATGTTTTTCCTGCTTTTTTTGCTACTTGAATTGCCTTGGCTATGCGTGTGGCTCTTTGTCTTGCAGCCGCCGCTCTACGCGCAAGATTTTCTGCTTTGTGCAGTTCATCATAAATGGCTTGAAATGAATATTCGGTAGTTTTCTGGTTGATAAAAGCATTTTGAGTATGTTGAAGATTTTTACTATGTACAACATTACCTTTTTTATCAGTAATGACAAATATGTTTCCATAGGTAAATGATAAAATAGTTATTGATATAAATATTTTTTTAAACATAAGACCCTCATCATATTTTTTACTATTATATCATATTAATATTGAATTTTAATAAAATTATAGAGGATGCTTATAGCGAATCAACCAT
>NATJ01000037.1 GCA_002085305.1 Epsilonproteobacteria bacterium 4484_65
GGTGATAATGTAAATGCAGGGCAGGTTATTGCTAAAACAGGTAAAACAGGACTTGCATTAGGCGATCATTTGCATTTTGGTATACTGATTCAAGGTATTGAAGTACGACCTGTTGAGTGGTTTGATAAAAACTGGATCAAGAAATTTATCACGAATGTATTTAATGAAGCAGATAATATTATCAGCCCGGCATCAGTGAAAAAAGCAGATAAAAAGAGTTAAATAATTCACAAAGAGTTCACAGATAAATGGCATAATTTTGCAATTATTTATATTTTATAGTATAATAACATGAAAATTTTAGAAAAGGAGAGAGTGTAATGCAACAACGAACCATCAAAAAACCTGTTGAAGTTGTAGGTATAGGATTACATAAAGGTGAGCCTATAAAGCTTAGACTTGAGCCACTGTCAGCAGATGCAGGTATTATATTTTATCGTGAAGACCTAGCGATGAGCATACCTCTCTCTCCCACTTCGGTGATAGATACGCGTATGGCTACAGTTATCGGAAGCCAAAAAGGGTATATCTCGACTATTGAACATTTCCTTTCAGCACTTTATGCATATGGGATAGATAACCTTCGTGTCATTGTTGATGGTAATGAAATGCCTATTATGGATGGCTCATCCATCTCCTTTTGTCTTTTGCTTGATGAAGCAGGTGTAGAAGAGTTAGATGCTCCTAAAAAGGTTATTCGTGTAAAAGAACCCGTTGAGGTACAAGATGGCGATAAATTTGTACGTCTTTTACCTCATGATAGTGCAACATTTGACTTTAGGATCAAATTTGACCACCCTGTCATAGGTGAGCAGAGTGAAAGTTTTGATTTTTCTACACATAACTTTATAGAAGAGATAGCCAGAGCAAGAACGTTTGGGTTTGCAAAAGATATCCAGTATTTACAAAGTCAAAACCTTGCGCTTGGAGCAACACTGCAAAATGCTATAGGACTAGATGATCATAAAGTGTTGAATCCTGAAGGATTGCGTTTTGACAATGAATTTGCAAGACACAAGATCTTGGATGCCATGGGTGACATGATGGTCTCAGGACACAATATCCTGGCAAAGTATGAGTCATTTGCGGGGAGTCACAATCTCAACTATCAGCTCACTTCCAAGTTGCTCTCTGATAGTAAAAATTACGAGCTTGTAGCAGTCGAAGAGTTACAAAGTAGAGCATTTGCAAAGTCATTCGCATAAATATCAACTTCTTGTCATCTCTATTTCTTCTCCTCTTCTTTTAGGGGTTTATGAAGATGGCATACTCATTAAAACCATGAGTAGTGAGAAAAAAACCTCTGAAATCCTTTTACCACTTTTGAATAACAGTATGGATGAATATAATATTTCAAATATTATCTATACACGGGGACCTGGTTCTTATATGGCAATAAAACTTACCTATATTATGTTGAAAACCATAGAGATCATACGGGGTATACCATGTACTGGTTGTAGTGGTTTCGCCCTAAATGGTGGACAACCTATCAAAGCAGTGGGCAACCTCTATTTTATCAAGGAAAAAGAGACTATAATTACAAAAAAATATGAACAGCCGGTAAATGTAAAGTTTACATTACCTCAGAGTATTCATGATCTTGAATTAGATGAAGAATCTACACCAGAGTATGTACTGCCGGCTGTTTAACGGAAGAAGTTATTATGTTTATAAGTGTACCAGCCACTTCGGCGAACCTTGGACCAGGATTTGACACCTTAGGTCTTGCAGTAGACTTAAGAAATGAAATTATTATCAAGCCTTCAAAGTTTTTAAGTGTTTCAACACATGGAGAGGGTGCAGATAATCCCAAGATCAAGAAAAACTCTTTATTCTTAAGTATTTTTAATGAAAATTATAAGAGACTTTCAGATGGAAGACTAGATAACTTTAGGTTTGAATTTCATAATCGTATACCAATTTCACGAGGACTTGGAAGTTCTTCTGCGGTGATCGTTGCAGCATTGAGTGGTGCTTATGCAGCATCAGGTACAAGATATAATAAAAGAGAGATTCTAAATCAGGCACTCCGTTATGAACATCATCCGGATAATATCACACCCGCAGTGATGGGTGGATTTAATGTTGCATGTGTTGAGGGAGACCGTGTTTACAGTAAAAAGAGACGTATGCCGGACTATTTGAGGGCAGTGGTCGTAGTTCCTAATCGTACTATTTCTACAGCCAGGTCACGGACAGTGCTGCCTAAAATGTATAGAAAAGAAGAGACGGTTTATTCACTTTCAAGAGCGGCATATATGACAGCACTTTTCATGAGTGAGTCTTGGGATCTGCTGCGCATTGCCTCTAAAGATAAATTACATCAGGCCAGACGTATGAAAATGATGCCGGAACTTTTTGATGTGCAGAAGCTTGCATTGAAACACGGTGCTCTGATGAGTACGCTTTCGGGTTCAGGTTCTACATTTTTCAACCTTGCTTATGACAAAGATGCAGATAAAATCGCACAAGCTTTGCAAGCACGTTTTCCGCAGTTTAGGGTTTTTACACTCTCTTTAGACAATAATGGGGTCAGTACTAAAAACTAGGTTGAAAGCTTAACCTAAATATGATAGTTTGGGTTAATCTCTTTTTAGGTATAATACGCGATGAAAAAATCACAGCCTGTACGAATGTGCATTGCCTGCCGTAGTAGACATCCTCAAAATACTTTGATACGATTAAAACTAGAGGGTAAAGATGTAGTAGCATTTGATGGTAGAGGGAGAAGTTTTTACCTTTGTGATATTTGTAGTAAAAATGAAAAAAAAATCAAAGGCTTAACAAAACGTTTTAAACAAGATGAAAAATGTTTAGTTAAGCTTTTAAAGGAGTTAATCAAGAATGGATAAAGTTAAAATCCAAGAAATAGCAGATGAAGCGGGATTGTCAAATGGGGATCTTCTAGACAAAGCCAAAGAATTAGGTTTTGATGTAAAAGCAGCCAATAGTACTATCAGCATGGAAGATGCAGGTATTCTCGTAGATTATGCGATTAGCGGGACATTGCCAAAAGGGTTTAAAAAGCCAGGCAGTAAATCAAAAATTACAGTAGTGAAGAAAAAAGTAGAAGCCGTAGTAGAAGAAAAAGTATCTGAAGAAGTAGTCGAAGAAATTGCTGAACCTATAGCGCATGAAGAAACTGTTACTGAAGAAGTTATGGCTGAAGAAATTGTTGCTGAAAAAGTAACTGAGTCTATAGAAGCAGTACCAGAAGAAACAGTTGAAGCTGTGACAGAGGAGACTACAGTTGCGGAAGAACCTGTTGTAGAGGAAAAGCCTCCTGTTGTAGAAGAAAAACCTGTAGTAAAAGAGGTGAAAAAACGTAAAGGTATCTCTGTAGTAAGTAAAAAAACAGAGCCTGAAGTAGCAACTGAAACTGCTAAAGATGCTGAGGTAGAGAAGCCAAAAAGAAGAGTATTGTCTCGAAGTGGTATCAAAATCGTCAGAAAAGCAAAACCGGCTCCAGTAAGAGCAGGTACTAAGATTTCTATGGGTGATCAAACACCATATATAGCTAAAAAGAAACCAAAAAAAGGTCCTGCAGAGGCTAGAGATTCTGGTAAAAAGATCGATATTTTCAACCATGACAGTATGAGTGGTGATATTGATAGTGGCTTTGGTGATGAAGAGGTAGTGCTTTTGGACTTCTCTGATAAAAATATCTATGAAGAGATGATGAGACAAGAGCAAAAACGTAAAGAAGAGATGAAAAAAAGAGAAGCAGCGAATGGCGGGCCTGTAAAAGGCAGACAACCATTCCGACCTCAACAGAGACGTTCTCTTAAGCGTGGCGGTAAACGTAAGAAGTATGTGAAAGAAGAGAATACTGAAGTAGTTACTTCTGTAGAGATCCCTGAAAATGTAAGAGTATATGAGTTTGCTGAAAAAGTAAACCGTTCTGTGGGTGAAGTTGTAGGTGTACTTTTTGCACTTGGTATGATGGTAACAAAAAATGACTTTCTTAGCAAAGATGAGATAGAAATCCTTGCAGAAGAGTTTGAAGTTGAAGTAACAACAGTTAATCCACTGGATGAATTGGATTATACAGATGCTTATGATGCAGTGGAAGATGAAAGTACAGAAGAAAGACCACCTGTAATTACCATTATGGGTCATGTTGATCATGGTAAAACATCACTTCTTGACAAAATACGTTCAGCAAAAGTAGCAGATAAAGAAGCCGGTGGAATTACGCAACATGTTGGTGCTTATCAGGTAGAAAAGAACGGTAAAAAAATTACTTTTGTAGATACTCCGGGTCACGAGGCATTTACTGCTATGCGAGCAAGGGGTGCTCAGGCAACGGATATTGTGATTATTGTTGTAGCAGCAGATGATGGGGTAATGCCTCAAACTAAGGAAGCCATAGCTCACACTAAAGCAGCAGGTGTACCTATGATCATTGCAGTGAACAAAATGGATAAAGAGGGTGCAAATCCAGATAATGTTAAAGCACAGCTTGCTGAGATAGATGTTATGGCTACTGACTGGGGTGGAGAGTATGAATTTGTTCCTGTCTCTGCACACTCAGGATTGGGTATAGATGACTTACTTGAAACTATTTTGCTTCAAGCTGAGCTTATGGAACTTACAGCAGATGCAGATAGAAAAGCTAAAGCAGTTGTTGTTGAAGCATCACTTGAAAAAGGTTTTGGACCAGTAGCAAATGTGATCATCCAAAATGGTACGCTTCATGTAGGTGACAATGTCATTGTAGGTAAGACATATGGTCGTATCAAAGCGATCAAGCTAGATAATGGAACTTCTGTAAAAGAGATAGGACCAAGTACACCGGCAGCTATTGTTGGACTTAATGAAGTACCGGGAGCTGGTGAAGAGCTTGTCGTAATGGATACAGATAAAGAGGTACGTGAGTTAGCTGAGAAAAGAGCTGAATTTGAGAGAGCTAAACAACTCTCCAAGAGTACTAAAGCTACACTTGATGATCTTTCTGCACTTATTGCAGAGGGACAACTCAAGTCACTTCCTGTTATTATTAAAGCAGATGTACAAGGTTCCCTAGAGGCTATTAAAGGGTCTTTAGAGAAACTTAGAAATGAAGAAGTGAAAGTAAATATCATCCATGAAGGTGTTGGTGGGGTAACAGAGAGTGACCTTACCCTTGCAGATGCATCTGAGCATGCAGTGGTACTTGGATTTAACGTTCGTCCTACCGGTGCAGTGAAGAAGAAATCTAAAGAGTTGGGTATTGAAATTCGTTCATACTCTATCATTTACGATCTTCTTGATGATGTGAAAGCATTGCTTGGCGGTATGATGAGTCCGGTGATCTCTGAAGAGGTAACAGGACAAGCAGATGTTCGTGAGACATTTGTGGTTGGTAAAGTGGGAACTATTGCCGGATGTAAAGTTTCTGACGGTTCTATCACAAGAAACTCTAAAGCTAGACTTATCCGTGATGGTGTTGTGGTTTATGAAAGCACTATTTCATCTCTTAAACGTTTCAATGAAGATGCTAAAGAAGTGAAAAATGGTTATGAGTGTGGTATCATGCTTGAAAACTTCAATGATATTAAAGAAGGCGATGTGATCGAGACATTCAAAGATGTTGAGGAACAGGTAAGTCTATAATGACCCATGAAGAGATCAAACGACATCGAGTAGAGTCTGTTCTTAAAGAGATCATTCCTGAAGCACTTGGTACATTGGATGATGAACGTATCAATGGACTTACTGTGACAGATGTTGTTTGTTCCAAAGGTAGATCTGATGCAAAGGTGTATCTCGATACCTCTTTTTTAAGTGAAAAAGAGCAGGGTGAAGCACTTAAACAGCTAAGGACAGTTGCCGGATACATACAAAATCATTGTAAACAAAGTGAAGGTTGGTTTAAAGCACCACGTTTTACATTTGAGTTTGACCATCAGTTGGAAAAGGTAAGTCGTATAGAAGACCTTTTTAAGCAAATTGAAGGTCGACACAGTAGTAAAGATGAAGGCAGTGAAAATGAATCTTGAAACACAAATAGCTAAAATTGTTGAAGCCAATGGTGCAGCTTTGTATGATACAGAAGTAGTAACTGAGTTTGATGAGACTATTTTTCGTGTTCTAATAACAAAAGTGGGTGGAGTAAGTCTTGACCTGTGTGCAACGATCTCACATGAACTTTCTCCTTTTTTAGATGTTCATCCTCCCATGAGTGAGAGATACCGTTTAGAGATCAGTTCTCCGGGGATAGAGAGAAAACTTACTAAACCTGTACATTTTAAAAATGCACTAGGTGAAAAAGTGAAGTTAAAAATAACAGGTGGTGATAAACTCAAAGGTGTGCTAAAAAGTGCAGACAATGATGGTATTGTTGTTGAAACTAAACAAGGTGAAGAGTCATTTTCTTATGGTCAATTAGGTACTGCTAAAACATATTTTGACTGGTGAGCACCGTTAAGTAAACAACAATAGTTTGTTGTTTATAGGTTCGGAACCAAAGGTGTTGTCGCCTGCGACCACCGACGGAGACCTAAACTAGTAAAGGAGGAGTTGCTATGACAGATGAATTTTATATGCAACTCGCCCTCGACAAAGCCTGGGAGTACCAAGGCTTAACTTATCCAAACCCTGCAGTGGGTGCGGTAGTCACTTTAAATGGTAAAATTTTAGCACTAGAGGCACACCAAAAAGCAGGTACTTCACATGCTGAGGTATTGGCTTTACTCTCAGCCTATGAAACACTATCAAATACTCATATAGATTTTGATTCTAAAGATGCTCAAAAAGCCCATACTTTTCTTTTGTCACTCCCCAAAGATTTTTTTAGCCAATGCAGCATCTATGTAACACTTGAGCCCTGCTCTCATAAAGGAAAAACTCCCTCCTGTGCTTCACTTTTGCAATCATTGAATCTCTTAAAAGTTGTGATAGGCATTAAAGACCCTATAGAGGGGCATAATAGAGGTATGGAAAAGTTAGAACATGCAAGTGTAGGTATATTGGAAGAGAAATGTCAAGCCTTGCTCGAGCCTTTTATGATATGGCAAAAGAGAGCTTTTGTACTTTTTAAACTTGCGCAGACTTCCAATGGGCGTATAGGAGGAGGATATCTCAGCTCTAAAGCCTCTTTGACACATGTGCATAAGTTGCGAGATGCATGTACAGTATTACTCATAGGTGGGAATACTGTACGAGAAGATAGACCGACGTTGGACTGTAGATTTACAGAGGGTAAAGCACCTAATGTAAAGATATACTCAAAACAGGATGATTTTGATAGAGATATACCACTCTTCTCTATAGACAATAGAGAAGTAAATATAGGTAATAACCTAGACTTCCTCTCTAAACCTTCATTCGTTATGGTAGAAGGCGGAGAAGGGATGTTGAATGCACTGGGTGAGAAGATAGATTGGATGCTTATTTACCAAACCCCTAAGCTCTCTACCAACAATTTAACCTATAATACTACAATGAATTTACAGTTTCTGCATCAAGCTAAAAAAGATGTGGATCTAATGATATGGAGCAGACAAATTGGGCATTGAAAAATTAACAGACAAGCAAGATAAGCAAGACAAAATAGTAGGAATGTTTGATGATATTGCATCAACCTATGATCTGGCAAATAGGGTATTGAGCTTTGGTATAGATATACAATGGCGTAAAAAAGGTTGTGATAAAGCATTTGAGATATTAGGGATATTAGGTCAAAAAGAGTTGGCACAGGTTACAGATGTGGCTACAGGAACTGGTGATCTGCTTATTTACTGGAAAGAACAAGCCCAAAAAAACGGTGTCAGTATTCAGAAATATGTTGGAGTTGATCCCTCGGTGGGGATGCTTGAAGTAGCTAAAAAGAAAGTAGATTTGAAAAAAGTGTTACCAAAAATAGGTGGATTTATCTCTAAAAATTATGAAGCATATCAGTATCTTCCAGAGTCTATTGAAGAATTCCTAACAACTGAGATGTTGGCACAAGAGTTGGAAGAGGCAGGATTTGAGATGAAATATACCAAATCTTTCTCAATGGGAATTTCAACTCTTTTGGTTGCTCAAAAGAAATAATGTAGGGTGCGTTTGCCAACGCACCAAAATATAATAAACAGAAGGTGCATTAGTACCCCAAGGATATCTCCTACGGGCACTACCCGTGCACCCTACAAGGAAAAATATGTCTCAAATGATGAGTGTAAGTTCCCTAAATACTAAAATAAAATCACTTCTTGAAGCTACATTTATGCATATCCTTGTTGAGGGTGAAGTGGCTTCAGTAACCTATCATACTTCCGGACATGTTTATTTTTCTGTTAAAGATAAAGAGAGTAGTATCAAGTGTGTTATGTGGCGTTCAGCAGTTTCTAAATTAAAGTTTCGTATTGAAAAAGGGATGCATATTGTCATAGAGGGTTCTGTAGGGGTTTATACTCCCAGAGGTGAATATCAGTTTTATGCTGTACATGTTGAACCTTATGGTAAAGGTGCATTAGCTTTAGCATATGAGCAACTGAAAGAACGACTCAAAGCAAAAGGCTATTTTGATGCACATCGAAAAAAAACCATTCCCAAACATATTAAGAAAATTGCATTAGTAACAGCCAAAGAGAGTGCTGCTCTTCATGATATGCTTAAGGTCATAGAGAAGCGTTGGCCACTGCTGGAAGTAACTATTGTTGATACGTTAGTGCAGGGAGAACAGGCATCTTCTTCCAGACAGTCAAGAGATACTCTATACATTAGGAGAGTATGAAGAACGTTTTAGACATAGCATACAGCAAAAGTTGCATCAGACTCTACAACAGTTAAAGCATGTAGAAGAGATGCTTTTGAGGTCCTCTCCTTCACGTCAACTCAAAGAATCACAAGTAGAGTTTAAACGTCTTGAAGAGGAATTTGGACGGGTAATACAATACAAAATAGAACGTTTCTCCTCCTATTTACCTGAAGTTCAAAAGAGTTTTACTCAAAATATATATTTTATGTTACAGCAAAAAGAACAACATTTAGAGTATCTTATAAAAAAAATGAAGATGAGTGATCCACAACTTCAATGCCGTAAAGGATGGGCACAAGTTTCACAGGCCGGGCAGCCCATCGAACTTGATATTTTGGAAGTAGATCAGAAATTTGTACTTGAAGATGCCTCTGTGAAAATTGAAGCTGTATGTCTGAGTAAAAAAGCATATTC
>NATJ01000004.1 GCA_002085305.1 Epsilonproteobacteria bacterium 4484_65
GGGATCATCACTCCTTGGGGTGGTATGCCGGCATTTACACAAGGTATGGTAACAAGACATATGTTCTTTGCTGACACAGATACCTGGAAAGCAGCTGCTACATACAAATTTGCAGATCTTGGTCTAAAAGCAACAGCATATTATGTAGAATTCGATATCGGTCAAGCAAACACATATAAACCCGGACAAGCTTGGACAGCAAGTGAGTCCGGATTTGACATTCAATATGATGTAGCAGCGGTAAAAGGTCTGAACTTAAGACTGAGAGCTAATTACCCAAGAGATTTTGCACCTGGTTTAGACTGGGATGAATATAGACTTATTGCAAATTATAACTTTTAAGGAAAAATTATGACTAAAGAGCAAATTGAACATGTTAGGAATAACCCGAAGTACCAAAAACTGGTAAGAGAAAGAAGTAAATTTGCCTGGACTCTTTCTATAATTATGTTGATTGTATATTATACATTCATTATGACTATTGCCTTTAAACCGGCATTACTAGGAGCTAAAATAGGTTCAGGTGTAATGACAATTGGAATTCCTGTAGGGATCGCTATTATCTTCATCGCGTTTATTTTGGCAGGAATTTATGTAAGAAGAGCAAACGGCGAGTTTGATCAATTGACAAAAGAAGTAAGAGAAGAATTAGGAGACATAGCATAATGAAAAAATTATTATTCATAGCATTACCATTATTGTTAAATGTTGCCGCAGTTGCTTCCGGGACTATTGAAGGTGAAATTGAAAAGCAGCCACTGAATGTATCTGCGATCATTATGTTCCTTCTTTTTGTATCGGGAACACTTGGTATTACGTATTGGGCAGCGAAAAGAACAAAAACAGCAAAAGATTTCTACACTGCGGGTGGTGGAATCACAGGTTTCCAAAATGGTATGGCAATCGCGGGTGACTACATGTCAGCGGCATCTTTTCTTGGTATTTCAGGACTTGTTTACCTTGCTGGTTATGACGGCCTTATTTACTCTATTGGGTTCCTTGTTGGTTGGCCGGTCATTCTTTTCCTGATCTCTGAGAGATTAAGAAACCTTGGTAAATATACTTTTGCAGATGTTGCAGCGTATAGACTTAAGCAAGCACCTATCAGAACATTGGCTGCCTTTGGTTCTATTGCAACAGTGATCTTGTATTTGATCGCTCAAATGGTTGGTGCGGGTAAACTGATCCAGCTTCTTTTTGGTCTTCCGTATGAGTTGGCAGTTGTTCTTGTAGGTACACTAATGATCCTTTATGTGACATTTGGTGGTATGCTTGCTACGACATGGGTACAGATCATTAAAGCAATCCTTTTACTTTCCGGTGCAACATTTATGGCACTTGCGGTACTTTACCAATTTGACTTTAGCCTTGAGGCTATGTTTGCGAAAGCTGTTGAAGTTCATGGAAAAGGTGAAGCTATTATGAGCCCGGGTGGACTTGTTTCAGATCCTATATCGGCTATCTCCCTTGGCGTAGCTCTAATGTTTGGTACAGCAGGTCTTCCACACATTTTAATGAGATTCTTTACGGTTTCTGATGCCAAAGAGGCTAGAAAGTCTGTATTTTATGCAACAGGGTTTATTGGGTATTTCTATATCTTGACATTCATCATCGGTTTTGGTGCGATCATCATGGTTCTAAACAACCCTGAGTATCTTGACCTTGCAAAACAAGCGATCTCCGGTGGGTCTCCGATCCTTGGCGGTAAAAATATGGCAGCGATACACTTGTCACATGCAGTTGGTGGAAACTTCTTCTTAGGATTCATCTCAGCAGTTGCATTTGCTACGATCCTTGCAGTTGTGTCCGGCCTTACATTGGCCGGTGCATCAGCGATCTCACATGACCTTTATGCCAATGTATTTGAAAAAGGTGCTTGTGATGAAGCTAAAGAGATGAGAGTCTCAAAAATAGCAACTATAGCTCTTGGTATTATTGCTATATTCCTTGGTATTGCTTTTGAAAAACAAAACATCGCCTTTGTGGTAGGTTTGGCATTTGCTATCGCAGCATCAGCTAACTTCCCGGTTCTTTTCCTTTCTATGTTCTGGAGCAAATTGACTACAAGAGGTGCGGTTATCGGTGGTAGCCTTGGACTTGGAACAGCAATACTGCTTGTTATCCTTGGTCCGATCGTTTGGGTACAGATCTTTGGATATGAAACAGCGATTTTCCCTTACAAGTATCCGGCATTGTTCTCGGTAACAGTAGCATTCATTGGTATCTGGTTCTTCTCTGTCACAGATAAAAGTGATGCCGCAGCTAAAGAAATAGAAGCGTTTGAAGCACAGGATATCCGTTCTCAAACAGGTATCGGTGCAGAAGGTGCATCTTCACATTAAATATAAAAATACAAAGCCAACTTTTTGGCTTTGTACATTAGGATTAGGTATATGATAGCACTATTGGATAATCTAAAAACACATTTGCCTTTTACACTGTTAGACAACAGATCTTCCAAGTTGATCGAGGAAACAGCCCAAATTGCCTACTATCCTGAGAATACCATACTCATTAAATCTGATGAATTCACACATACTCTTTTTTTGATCATTAAAGGTGCCGTTGAAGCAAAAGATAATGAAGAGCTTATTGATATATATCAGACTGATGATGCTTTTGGTGGTATTGAACTAATAGAAGATCAACCATCACGATATGAATATCTTGTGACTGAAGAGCTTATTTGTTATGAAATCCCAGAAGAGACTTTTTTAACACTTTGTAATGATAATAAAGCATTTAAAGCTTACTTTTTTTCTACTATTGTAGAGCGTATTGATATGTTAAAAGAGAAAAGAAAACATGCAAATGTGGCCGATATGATGGTGGCTAGAGTTGATACAAGTATTTTGCATCATGCCTCTTTGGTAGAAGCACATATGCCTGTTGTAGAAGCACTTTCTCAGATGGAAAAGAGTAAAGCAGTATCTATCATTGTTAAAAATACAGATGGGTATGGCATTGTTACGGATGCAGATTTCAGAAAGTATATACTGCGTAAAAAAGAGGATGACCTCTCAGAAATATCTCAAATTCAAACCTATCCAATGATCTCTATCCAGGAAGGGGAACTGCTTTTTAATGTTTTGTTACTTATGACAGAGCACTCGATCAAGCATCTACCTGTTTTTGATAAAAATGAGAATCTGCTGGGTGTGCTGGAGATGATTGACCTCCTTAGTTTTTTTTCTAATCAATCACACCTTATTACTGTACAAATGGATAGGGCGGAAGATCTCTCTTCTGTGATATCTGCAGCAAAAAGAGTAGAAATAATGATAAGTGCCTTACATGCAAAAGGTGTTAAAAGCCGTTACATTGCAAAACTTGTTGCAGAGATCAAAAAAAAGATGTATACAAGACTTTTTGAAATGATATTTCCTTCAACATGGCAAGAGAGATGTACTTTTGTTTTACTTGGCAGTGAAGGCAGAGAAGAACAGATACTTCGTACAGATCAGGACAATGCACTTATCTTTGAAGATGGATTTATGCCAAAGGATGTAGATGAAGTGACACAGAAGTTCATAGCTGCATTAGATGAGATAGGTTTCCCCAGATGTGAGGGAAATGTAATGATCATCAATCCTAAATGGTGTAAAAGTCTCAGTGAGTATAAAAAAGATATACATCAATGGATAGAGCAACCCAGCTATGATGGCTTTATAGATATGGCGATCTTTTTTGATTCTATGGCTGTTGCAGGTAATGTGTCGTTTCATAAAATACTGCAAGCATATCTTATTTCACAGATCGGTCAACAAAAGCATATTTTGCCACACTTTGCTAAATCTATAGATAGTTTTGAATCTCCTTTGGGTCTCTTTTCTCGTTTTTCTTCAGGAGGAAAAGGTCATGAAAATGAGATCGATATTAAAAAAGGTGCACTCTTTGCTCTGGTTCATGGCGTGCGTGCTTTGGCTTTAGAGTATGGCATGACACAAACCAACACAACGCTACGCATTAAGACACTGAATGATGTTGGATATATGAATAAAGAAGATGCACAAGATATGCTGGAAGCACTCGAGGTGATCAATACACTAAGGCTTCATGCCCAGCTTGAAAAGCTTGAAAAAGGTAAAGAGATGGACAACTACATCTGTGTAACAACTTTAAGTAAGCTGGAAAGAGATGTGCTCAAAGAAGCACTTAAAACAGTAGAGCAATTCAAAAAAAGAGTGAGTTATCACTTTCATCTCTCTATGGTAAGTTAGGTGGGTAAGTTAGATGTTTGAAACGTTAAAGCAACAATGGAACCGAAAACATCTTACAGATGAAAGGTTTACCTTTTTGTTTGAGGATACCCATGAAGAGGAAGTTGTTATTTTTGATTGTGAGACAACGGGACTGAACCCTAAAGTAGATGATATTATCTCTATAGGTGCTGTAAAAGTTAAAGGCAATAAAATTTTAACCGATCAGGCAATTCATATTTACATTAAACAAGAAAATGAGATCAATCACAAGAGTATTACGATCCATCAGATAAGAAACTGTGATCTGGAAGATGCAATTCCTCTGAATGAAGCAATTGAAAAGTTTCTTTACTATATAGGAAACAGAGCACTTGTCGGTTATTACCTTGAGTTTGATGTTGCTATGATAAATAAATATATCAAACCTATGTTTGGTATTACTTTACCCAATAAAAAAGAGGAAGTGTCAGCTATCTATTATGATAAGAAGATTGCTACTATTCCTCAAGGACATATAGATTTAAGGTTTGATACGATCTTGGAAGACTTGGCATTACCAAAACTTCAAGCACATGACGCGCTTAATGATGCAGTTATGACAGCAATGATGTATCTCAAATTAAAACAAATGAAATCTTTTAAGATAACAAGGAGATAGATATGTTGAAAAAGATTTTTTAGATACAAACATGGAGCAATAATAAAGGTTTGGATAGAAATTATGGAAGAATGTAACAAATAAGAGTAATTTACTCCTATTTAAAAACCTCTCTTAATTTTACTTCCTTTCTCTAATAAAATATGTTAAACTTATTTTAACAATATATATCTACAAAGGAACACAATGAGTCAGAAAAAAGAAATATTTAATCCAAACCCAGAGTTTGCAAAAAATGCAGCTATTCCCAGTATGGATGCATACTGGGAATTACAAAACAGAGCTATAGAAGACTATGAAGGTTTCTGGAAAGATTTTGCAGATGAAAAGATCGATTGGTTGGCACCTTACGATAAAGTACTTGATGAAAGTAATGCACCTTTTTATGAGTGGTTCACGAATGGTAAGTTGAATGTATCTAATCAGTGTATAGATAGACACTTGGCAGACAAAGCAGATAAAACAGCTATCTTGTTCGAAGGGGATAGAGGAGATGTAGAGCATATTACATATGCACAGCTTTCTAAACGTGTAAATAAGATGGCAAACCTGCTTAAAAATGAGTTTGGTGTGACTAAAGGTGATAGGGTAGTACTCTATATGCCTATGATCCCTGAAGCAGCATATGCGATGCTTGCATGTGCAAGAATAGGGGCAGTTCACTCTATTGTATTTGGTGGATTCTCTGCTGAAGCGCTTAAAGACCGTATCGAAGATGCTGAAGCGAAGGTTGTTATCACTGCTGATGGTGCGTACAGAAAAGGTAAGCCATATATGCTTAAGCAAGTGGTTGATTCGGCACTCTCTCAAGGTGGAAAGAGTATCGAAGCAGTTCTTGTTGTAAAGAGAAACAATGAAGAGATAGAATGGGTAGAAGGTAGAGACCATAACTATAATGAACTTATCACTGCACAGTCAGATGTCTGTCCTTTTGAACTTATGGACTCTGAAGATCCACTCTTCTTACTCTATACTTCTGGTAGTACAGGAAAACCAAAAGGTGTTCAGCATAACTCTGCAGGGTACATCCTTTGGGCACAGATGACTATGGAGTGGGTATTTGATGTGAAAGGTGATGATGTTTATTGGTGTACTGCAGATATCGGATGGATCACAGGTCATACATATATTGTTTACGGCCCTCTTGCAGCAGGAACAACAACATTAATGTTTGAGGGTGTACCGACATATCCTGATGCAGGACGTGCTTGGAAAATGGTACAAGACCATAAGATCACTCAATTTTATACAGCACCAACAGCGATACGTGTACTTCATAAAATGGGTGAAGATGAGCCTAAAAAATATGATTTATCATCATTAAAAGTACTTGGAACAGTTGGTGAGCCTATCGATCCTCCGGCATGGAAATGGTACTATGAGACAGTAGGTAATTCTAAGTGTGCCATAGTAGATACATACTGGCAGACAGAGACAGGTGGGCATATGATAAGTCCACTTCCTGGAGCAACACCTATCAAGCCAGGGTGCGCAACATTGGCACTTCCTGGTATTATGGCAGAGGTTCTGAGTTATCAGGGTGAAACTAAAGAAATAGGTGAGGGTGGATTGCTTTGTATCACAAAACCATGGCCAGCTATGATAAGAAATATTTGGGGTGATTCTGAACGTTATGCATCAGCCTATTTTGGTGATGTAGCAAAAGATGGTCAGCCGGTCTATTTTACAGGTGATGGTGCAAGAGTGGATGAAGATGGCTATATTACGATTGTTGGTCGTGTAGATGATGTGATCAATGTTTCGGGTCACCGTATGGGTACAGCTGAGATAGAAGCAGCGGTAGCAAAAGATGATTCTGTAACAGAAGTTGCTGTAGTGGCACGTCCTCATGATATCAAGGGTGAATCTATCTTTATCTATGTCGTACTTAAAGATGAACATATCAATGCAGATATTAAAAAGCATATTAATGCTCTACTCTCTACCGAAATCGGTAACATTGCAAAAGCAGATCATATTATCGAAGTACCTGGATTGCCTAAAACACGTTCAGGTAAGATCATGAGAAGAATTTTACGTTCTATCGCCAAAGGTGAAGAGATTACTCAAGATATCTCAACACTTGAAGATCCGTCTATCGTTGAACAGATCATTACAAAAGCGAGAGAAGCTTAGGCTTCATCGCAACAGACTACTCTGTTACGTCCGCTCTCTTTTGCTTCGTAGAGGGCTTTATCAGACCGTTTTATAATGGTCTGTATATCCTTGTCTTTTTTTCCATAATGGCTTAATCCTATACTTACAGTGACCTGTACCACTTTGTTTTCAAATATTATTTTATGTTTGGCTATATTTTCTCGAAGCCTGTCTGCTATATGAAATGCTGAATCTATACCTGTTGCCGGCATAAGTATGGCAAACTCTTCGCCACCTATTCTCCCAATATAATCTGTAGTACGGCTATTTTCAACCATTTGTTGCGCAAGGGAACGGATAACTTCATCACCAAAAGGGTGCCCATACGTGTCATTAATAGCTTTAAATTTGTCAATATCGATAGTTAGATACGAGAGTCCTGTATTGTAACGTATAGCATGTTCTATTTCTTTTTTACATGTATCAAAAAAATATCTTCGGTTCATCAATCCTGTAAGTGAGTCCGTTGATGCTTGATACTTGAGATGTTTTTCTAATTCTTTTTTCTCTTCAAGTTCTTTGGCAAGTTGTTTGTTGGCATTATTTAAAGCAACAGTTTTTTCTGCAACTGCATGAAATAGACGTGAACTTTCTGTATGTTGTTGTGCTAAAAGCTTCTCTTGTGCATCTAATGTTTCTTCACGGAACAGATTAATACGATAAGCAAGCAAGAGTGAAAAGAGCATGATCTCAAAGAAAGAGCCGATAATAGGTGCGTTGCTAACCAGGATACTATAGGGGATTAGGCCTAAGGCAAGTTGGCTGATCAGAATCATACTTACAATATAGATAATAAGTCCAAGCAAGTATATCCTTGCAAATTTTTGACCTTTATATAGAGCCCAAAAAGCAACTAATAGTAAAAAAGGAAGAAGAGGAGATGAAAGCAAGTTCATAAAGTAAAAACCTGTATGCATAGATAGAAGCATCCAGACAAAACTAATAACTAGAATTACTATAAATCCGTTTAATATTTTATGGAAGAGGGAGAAATATTTTTTCGTTTCTAGTACAGTTTGTGTAAACAGGATGAGCATAGTAAAGAATATGGGGATAGTAATCTGTAGAATATTATACGTTCCTATAGTTGTATAGGAGAGTAAAAGACCTTTATAATTTGCTGCCCAAATGACAAAAGCCAATACATAAGTGACATAATAAATATAAATTTTTTCTCTTGAATAAAAAAAGATAAACAGATTATACAATGCAATGGCAATGATGGCACCAAAATAAAAAATATAAATATTATTTTTCTGTAGAGTATCTTTATGAAATTGTTCAGGTGTTTTTAACTTTAGTGCGCCAAAAACAGCATAAATAGAAGCTATATTGACATAGAGTTCTTTAGTTTCATGGGGTGCAAAATGAAGTGAAAAAGCAGGGTTTGATTCTTGTATTTCACGCTCTTCTACAGGAATACGCAAGCCATTTTTCTTATAAATAATTGGGTCAGACAGGATATAGAGGTCAACCGTTTTATGAAAGATCTCAGTAAATTCCAAGACCATATTTTTGGACTCTTTTGAATCGTTATAAACAGAGAAACGGAACCAAAAATTGTTTTCTTTATATCCGAAAGTAAAGGCATTAGATGTTTTTTTTGTAAAAGGCATTTTTGATATTTCTTCTATACCAAGAGACTCTCCAGGATTTTCCATGAGGTACTCTACTTGAAAATCACTATAAGAAGATATATTGTTCTTTAAATTCACTTTGGGTACAGCAGACCATAGAGTACTAGGCACAAAAAAAAGAATGATCGTAAATAGTAGTAGTTTAATAGGCATAAGAAATATCCATTTACATTTTTTAACTATGATAATACATTCCTTTGCGTAAATTAATTTGTACTTATATCAAGCTCTAAAAGTATATCTTAAATATGTCAAATTATGTCAAAAATACTGTATATTATTTGTCTGTGCTACATTAAATCTTTTACTTTCAACAGATCTTCAAATACTTCTTGTTTGGCAGAGGGATTTCTCAATAAATAACTTGGATGATAGGTAGGGATAAGTATATATCCATTTTGTTCATGAAGAGTGCCTCGTATTTTAGTGATACCCGTTTCATCACCGGTGAGATAATGATAAGCAGTGGCTCCCAATGTCACGATAAGTTTTGGCTTGATGAGTTCTATCTGTTTTAAAAGATAGGGTTGGCAAGTATGTGCCTGAGTTGGTGTTGGGACTTGATTATTTGGTGGACGGCATTTGACTATATTTGTAATGTAAACATCACTACGGGAGATCTTCAGTACATTTTCTATCATTTTGGTTAACAGTTCACCGGAGCGACCTACAAAAGGTTTACCGCTGCTATCTTCAGTAGCTCCCGGTGCTTCTCCTATAAAGAGAATATCAGCATGAGGGTTACCTTCACCAAAAACAACCTTCCCACGACTTTTACTGAGTTCACAAAGATGACAGTTCTGTGCTTGTTTTTGGAGTGATTCAAGCGTATTGGGAAGAGAAAGATCTAGTTGATCTTCTTTATAGGCTGTAATGTTAGTATAATTATAGCCTAACTGCTTGAGTTGATAAAGTTGTTTGAGCAAGAGTGCATTACGAAGGTTTTTCATAAGACTATTATACTCACTTACATCTTAATATTCTTTCTTAAAAGCATGCGTCATTTTCTATGTAGTAAAGTGCTGTTTTCAGCATTGTTTCATTCTCATCACCCATAAGATGTGTCAGATCATCATCTGCTGTACAGGTAGTAGGGATACCATCAAAACTGGTAGTATCTCCGGCATTATTTCTTACAAAGAAATTGATCAGAAAATAATAATTCAATCCGTAGGTTTTACCACTCATGCCTACTGGTTTCCCATGTGTATCATCCCCGATCGTTATAATATTATCTGCTCCCAGGTAAGGCACAAGAGCAGAGATGACCGCTTCACTTGCAGAGGCAGAGTTTTTTGTTACAAGAAAAAAGACACGTTGTATATTGAGCTCATTACCATCTTGCATATCGGCATCTTCAAATGTATAACTGCTATTGTTATGTTTATAATTTACATTCCAGTCAAGATACATCTGTCTTTGACCGCTGTAAGCATTGGTGATATTATCCAGTAGTGCACTGGCTGTTGCAACAGAACCACCACCATTGTAACGAAGGTCAATAACTAATTCATCGATGTTTTCATTATGAAAAGTACTGAAAATAGTTTCAAACTCAGTTACTGAACTCTCAGTAAAAGAGTCAAAGCGTAAATAACCTACTTTTTTACTGCCCTGTGTGATAATTTTTCCCAGTGATACATTAAAACTATATTCACTTGGTATGAGGGTAACATTAATTTCACTTCCATCTCTTAATACCGTAAAAGTACTGCTTACATTCAGATTTTTACTTGCTTGGCTTACTAACGTACTTGTAACAGCTTCACCATTAATTTCAAGAATTTGGTCTCCTCTAAACAGAAGACCATATACTGGAGCGTTGATACGTACAAGATAGACAACAAAGTCAGATGTATATCCAAACCCGAACCCTGCCGTCTTTTGATTGCTGTAATCCTCATATTCCTGCTGTGTCATGGTAAAGCTCCATGCATCAGGCGGGTTCAATCTTAAATCATTTATCATTAATTGAGGATCTGTGTATTGTGCATAATCAATATTTGATACTACTTGATCATACCAGAGATACTCAGTAAGAAAAAGATTATGTACAAACTGTTTCTCCTCTAAAGAAAAGACTTGCGAATCTCCATCTGGATGCGAATTGGAACCGCAAGAGTTTAAAATGAAAGAGGAAGTCAGGACAAGGATTAAGATAAATTTATTGATCATTTATAAATACCTTTCATAAATACACCTAAAAGTAGATTATTATATCTAAAAATAATTCTGCTATGATTGAAGTATGATAAGAATTAAAATTCAATGCAGGGAGGCACTAAATGCCGAGTCGTAAAAAACCATTAATATTATTTATTGTTTTTGTTGTCTTATTGATCGTTGCTAAAATGGCTTACAATAAGTATTGTGATTCCAAACCTGAGGGTTGTAAAAAAGTGAAAGTTGATGAAAGGTTAGGTTCACCAGAAGAGGGTATTGATTATTAGATAGAGAAAAAATTTCTCTATCTTAAGTAGGGTAGACTAGTTAACTGCTACTTCTACAGCTGTACCTTCCCAGATACCGTGTTTAGTACAGTAACCATGCGCAACAAGGTTAAGTTTTTTACCTGTTGGGATGATCGTGAATGTAGTTGTGTTGTGTGCTTTGATGTTTCCAAGTGTTCCTGGTACATATGTAGCTTGAGCAAGTTTAGTTTCACCGTTGAAAAGAGTAATAGACTCAATGAAGTGATCGAAATCATCCGGGTGAGTATATTCGTTACCCATTTTTACAGTTACTTCAAATGGCTCACCAGCAGTTGCTGTATCGGCACATGTAATGAATGGAGAGTGTCTGTCGATAAGGTCTTTTTTTGCTTCTCTATCTACTTCTGAGATATCTACGTACTTGTTGATCTTTGGCATATTATTTCCTTTTTTTATGTTTGATAAATATATTATAGCACAAGTAAAATTAAATAGGATAAAATTAGTCCTATTTAATTAATTTTCTTCTTTTATGTTACTTTGTGCCCATTTTCTGATACTTTCTCTTTGTGCTCTTGTAAGTTTTGCCTCTTCATGTAAATTGAGATACATTGGGATAGGCATACTTAAACTGATACTTTTGGCTATACCTTTATAGAGCTTTTGTTTTTTCTCTTCATCATAACTTTCCCATGTTTGAAAGTTCAACCACTTCCTACCTTGTTTAATATGGCTTCTTACTTCCCATGAAATCGGTGCGACATTGCCATACCATGGCATATTAGTTTCAGAAGAGTGACAGTCATAGCAGGAAGTCTTAAACATTGCCATGATCTCTTCAGGTGCTTGTATTACCTCTTTGGGATCAATGACTTCAGGTTCCGGTATATCGATCTGGATGGCTTGCAGTAAAAGGAGGACACCAAAGACCCACATAATTATTGTTTTGAACATATAATATTCCTAAGGATTTAATTTTTTGAATTATAGTGAGATAGTTTGAAAGGCGTATAAAATAGCGGTTAAAGTTTCATCAAAGCATCATGCATATCAAAATAAGCAATAAAAAATTCAAACATCATTCTCCAGAATATCTCCATGCAGAGAAAACAAATGATAAAAGCAATATACACGATGAAGCGTTGCTTAGGTGTAGTACGTGTTTGCATCTCTTCTTTAATACGCTTAGATATCTCTGGAAAATAAGACGTTTTAATCCATCTTGCAAGATACCAACTCACTACAGGGATAAGTAGTGCTCCTATGTAATACATAAGTATGAGAAGGGAAGGGGTGATAAATGTTTGAAATGTTAGGAAGTCTCTCATAGGTATCCTAAAGTATTAAAAATATGTTTTCCACCTCAAAAGAGATGGAATAACGGTAGAGGTGCCTACGCTGGAATAATATGCGCAGCTTTTTGTACGTGGAAATTAAGACCTATCTCTTTTTCTGTACATCCAAGTGCAAGTGCGACCATTTGTGGCATGTGTAGCACAGGTAGTTCTACATCACGACCCATGACTTTTGCTACATCATCCTGGTATGTATCCATTTTAAGGTGACAGAGCGGACAAGGTGTTACCATCATGTCTGCGTTGTTGTCTATAGCATCTAATAGTGCATTTCCTGCAAGGACTTCAGAGGTATGATTTGCTTGAAGTTCTACGTGGAAACCACAACATTTGTTTTTATGGTCATAGTCTACAGGGTGACCTTCAAGTGCATCGATGAGGCTGTCAAGGGAAGTAGGGTTGTATGGGTTTTCACCATTGTTACTGCCATGATGAAGTTCAGATGGTCTGATGTTATGACAACCATAGAATGGAGCGATATTCAAATGACTGAGAGGTACAGTTACTTTATCTTTGATCTTATCCAAGCCATACTCATCTATAAGTGTATAAAGAAAATGTTTGATCTCGGATGTACCTTTGTACTCCAATCCAACTTCTGCAAGCTTTTCGTTGACTCTAGCTTTAAGCTTAGGGTCACTGTCCAGTGCATGTTTCGTCATAGCAGAGTTAAGCTGACAGGTGTTACAGATAGTGATCATTGTAAGACCTAGTTTTTCTGCGTAACAGATGTTTCTGGCATTTAGTACGTGTGCAAGAAATTCATCAAAGTCTTGCAGGTGACTTGCCCCACAACAACTTGCCTCTTCTAAAATAGTGATCTCGATCCCCAACTTCTCAGCTACTGCAAGAGTAGATGAAAGTAACTCAGGTGTAGATTGTTTTGCTGTACATCCTGTAAATAGTGCGTATTTTAATTTGCTCATCTTTTCTCCTTATAGCTTGTTAGTCATTGAGATATCAATTAGTTTTTGAACCTCATCTAAGTTTTTGATCTTTGGCATGTTATCAATGAATGGAACACCATCTTGCCAATGGATCTTTCCAGCTTTCATCATCTTAACCGCTGTTTTCAAGTGTTTGTACATTCCTAAGTAACCTTCAGAGTAAACAACAATATCTGCCTCATCAAGGAAACCATGTTTTCTGATGCTTCTTACAAAACCTTCGGCATGTCTAGTTGCAACATTGCTTCTTGCAACACCTTGTTCAAACTGCATGTTATGCAGTTTTGTGATCTTCTCAATAGGGTTGATCTCTTTTGGACAGGCTTCAGCACACTCAAAACACTTCACACAGTCCCAAACACCAACACCCGGCTGAGAAGTAAGTTCAAGACGCTCTGTACCTGCGTTATCTCTTGTATCGACAGTAAATCTAAATGCTGCATTCAATGCTGCAGGTCCAAGATAGTCTGGATTTACTTCAAGAGCAGGACAGGCATAGTGACAAGCACCACACTGTATACAAAGGTCTGCATCAAGGATGCTGTCAAACTCTGCTATGCTCTGTTTTGTCTCATGCTCAGGATGTGGGTCTACATCTGCAACCACATAAGGTGTTACCTCCGCATGTTTGTCCCAGAAGTCTTTTTTGTCGATGATCATATCTTTCATCGCACGTTTTTTGCTTTGTGGTTCAAAAACAAGTTCATTGTTAAAGAGGTCAAGCAGTTCCATAGCATTCTCTTTACATGCAAGAACCGATTTACCGTTTACTTTAATAGCACAAGCCCCACAGATACCATGACGGCATGAACGTCTATAAGAGAAAGAACCATCATGTTCCCATTTGATCCTGTTTAGAAGGTCAAGGACTAACTCATCTTTACTCACTTCCATCTCATAGTTTTTATAGTATGGAAGATAGTCTGTCTCAGCATTAAATCTGAACGCTTTAATCGTTACTTTTCTTTTTTTACTCATCATGACCTCCTTAATATGTTCTTTCTTTAGGCTCAAATTTACCAAGCACAACTTCACCCCATTCATGAGTAAGATTGAAATCTTTATCCATATAAGCATACGTGTGTTTTAAGAAGTTTTTATCATCTCTTGTAGGGAAATCTTCTCTATAGTGACCACCACGACTCTCTTCTCTGTTCAGTGCACCATCAACGATGAACTTGGAAAACTCTAACATATGTCCAAGCTCTATAGCTTCTTGAAGGTCTGTATTAAATGTATTTGACTTGTCGTCGATACGGATATTTTTAAATCTCTTCAATAGTCTGTCAATGAGTTTGATCTGTTTTTCTAAAGACTCTTTGGTTCTAAATACACCTGCATTGGCAGTCATACCATCTTGTAGTTCAGTTCTAAGTGCAGGAACACGCTCTTTACCGTTTGAAGTTTTAAGCTGGTTCATTTCTGCCAGCATGACATCTGCATCAGCTACAGTTGCTTTACGAAGTTCAATACCTTCATCAAGTTTCTTCACCATATTTTCACCTGCATGACGACCAAAAAGAAGTGCTTCAAGTACTGAGTTGGCACCAAGTCTGTTTGCACCATGAACAGAAACACAAGAACACTCACCAGCAGCGTAGAAACCTTCTACAAATTCTGTTGGAGACTTACGTACTTCACAGTTAATATTTGTTGGTATACCACCCATAGAGTAGTGTGCAGTTGCAGAGATGTGGATAGGCTCTTTTAGCATATCTTGACCCTGAAATGCGATAGCAAGTTCACGAAGTTCAGGAAGTCTTGTAAGGATGATCTCCGGGTCTAAGTGTGTAAGATCGATGTTCACTGATTGTCCATCTTTACCCACACCTCTACCTTGACGTACCTCTTCCATAATAGCTCTACTTACAACGTCTCTTGAAGCAAGTTCCATTGCATTTGGTGCATACTTTGTCATGAAACGTTCACCTTCAGAGTTAAAGAGACGACCACCTTCACCACGTGCTGCTTCAGAGATAAGTACTCCTGAACCACCAAGACCGCTTGGGTGGAACTGTACAAACTCCATATCTTCAAGTGGAAGACCGTGACGTGCTACGATAGAAAGAGAATCTCCTGTATTTGCATGCGCATTTGAGTTAAATCTGTATGCTCTACCGTGCCCACCTGTTGCGAACATTGTTACTTTTGCATTAAAGATAGCCGGCTTTGAGTTACGGATGTCGTATGCTGCAACACCAGATACTTTTCCATCTTCATAAAGAAGGTCTGCTGCATACCACTCATCAAATACTTCGATACCTGCTCTGTGTGCCTGTTCATAGATAGCTTGAAGTACTGCAAGACCTGTTCTGTCTTTTGCATAACATGCTCTAGGCTTAGACTGTCCACCAAAAGGTCTGATAGCAATATCACCTTCTTCATCTCTTGAGAACACAGCTCCCATTCTCTCTGCCCATCTAATGGTTTCAGGTGCTTTGGTACACATAAGTTCAACACAATCCTGATCTGCAAGGTAATCCGAACCTTTTACTGTATCAAATTCATGAAGTTCTGTAGAGTCATCTTTTCCAAGTGCTGCATTAATACCACCTTGTGCAGCCCCCGAGTGAGATCTTAGTGGGTGAAGTTTTGTAATGACTGCCGTTCGTTTTCCTGCTTCTGTCAGCTCTTTGGCTGCTGCCAAACCAGCCAAGCCAGCACCAACGATTACAGCATCATATTCGTAGATTTTAACATCTGGGTTCGTATTCATAGTAGCTACATCCTTATATTGCAATTTGCATTAATTATATCTATTTGTGAATTAATTTTAGTTATAAAATAAAATGATATTTGAAGAGATATGGGAGGTGTTACAGTTTTTCATACTTGTAGTCTGTTGCTTGTCTGTAATTCTCGGGCTTACGCCCAAGGAAAACAGATGGTATTAATGTGGCTTTTTGTCACATATTTTAAATGCTATTTACAGTCATTTCCCTCATATAGACAGTTTCTCTAGATTTATGATTGCCTGAACCTGTAGAAACTTTTGAATCCATGAAATCCGCAGAAGATATTAATTCCAAAGCTATATCTCTACCAATTGTTTTTTCTATGTTTACAAAATTATTTTTAAACATATCATATACTTCTTGTTCTTCTACTATAAGTACCTGGGCTCCAGAGTCAAGTGCATCCAGTAGGGTAGTTGCTGCTTTAGTATAGGCTAATGTTTTATTGTCCTCAAGAAGAGAAAGACCGGAAAGTTTGTTTGCTCTTGAGAATGATACTACTTTTGAACCTGCTTGTATGATCTTTTCATTGATACTGTCTGTATTTCCAGTGGCTGCACCTGCATAATAGGCGATCTGTTTCCCTTCTATACTTACAATCGTTGGCACTTCCTCTTCTTTTTTAAGAAAAGCATCTTTTTTCTCAGCAAGACGAGCAGCAAGATTATCTATAAAAGAAGGGGTATCTGTTTTAGGAGGCTTAACCATCATTTTAAGTTCATCTATAGTCGCAGTATGGTCTTGTGCATTGAAAAAGTTATTTTCATATTCACAGTCAAGTAGACTAGAATGCGGATAAGTAATAGCTTCAAGTATTGCTTCTTTATGTTCTGAACCTTCGGTGATCATTTTGTGTGCAAGTATCAGTATCGCGTCACCGATATATGTATGATCAAACTTCTCTGTCTCAGAGGCATAGTGTACACTATAGAGTGTCTTATAGTACTCCAAGTCCTCTTCTGAAGCAAAAGGTGCCAAGAGTTCATAACTTTGCATAAAGTCATTATCTTTGATAACAAGTCCATTCATAGAACGATAAGAATTTATAGGATCTATTTGTAATGATGTACCTAATCTTTCTATTACATCACTCATGCTTTGATCACCATTAACAATTAAGTCATTGATCTTAAATAGAAGGTTTTCTTCAGGGTATGTAAAGTTCTCATTTTGTTCTCGTATAAAAGCCAAGAGATCTTTAGCCTTCATATCCTCTGCCAATTCAATGCTAAATTGTTTGTAATAAGGGAGGTAGTCTGTTTTGGCATTAAAAAAGAATGCTTTTATTTCTAGTATTGGTTGCATATAATTATTCCTTGAACGTTATTACGATGATTATAGCTAACGTTTGATATTGGTTTGATAATCTAAGACTGTCCTAAAGATAAATAGATTTAACTATGTTACAATTTTGCCAATAATTAAGTAGGAAAGCACTAAATGCCAAGTGACACAAAAATAGACAAAGAACACTACCTCATAAATAAACTAAGTTCAAAGTACATCGGAGATGATGCTGCTGTAATAGGTGATACCCTTTATAGTATGGATGCCTTTTTTGAAGATGTGCATTTTAAGCGTGAGTGGATGAGTATGGCACAGATAGGGCGTAAAGCCATGCTTATCAACCTTTCAGATGCCATCGCGATGAATGCACAACCTCAGTATGCCCTTGTTACGGTCTCTTTACCTAAAGATATCACCAATGCAGAGATAGACGAACTGACCCTAAGTTTGGAATCTACAGCTAAGGACTATGGATGTGAGATCATAGGTGGTGATACGGTAGGAGGAGAGAAACTTCATCTCTCAATTACTATCATTTCCAAGAGTGATGATCCTCTTTTGCGTAGTGGACTAAAAGAAGGTGACCTGTTGGCTTTTACCGGTACATTAGGTGAAAGTAAAAGAGACTTGGATGCATTATTTAAAGGAGATAAACTGAGTGATAATGCACGATTTTTTGAGCCTACTTTAAGAGCAGATTTTATAGCAAAAGCAAGACCCTTTTTGCGGGTTGGCATGGATATCTCAGACGGACTCTATTGTGATACCAATAAGCTACTGGATATCAATAAATATGGGTTTAAGATATTAAAAACTATCAACGACTATACAGGGCTTAGCGGAGAAGAGTATGAAATGCTTATTGGGTTTAAAAAAGAGAATCTCAAAGCTGTAAAAAGTGTGGCTAAAGCTCTAGATCTACCTTTAACTGTCTTTGCAGAAGTAGTTCAAAATAAAAAAAGATTCT
>NATJ01000038.1 GCA_002085305.1 Epsilonproteobacteria bacterium 4484_65
CTGCTGTATCTTGTACTACCTCTTTTGCTAACCAAGGAGGTGTTGGGTTACCATCTGCACCAATTACTTTTGCAAAATATTTATTTTCCAAGGCTACTGTTTTTCCATCTCTTGTCACATTCACTCTTAATTGCATAACACGCATAGGATGCAATGACAAGGCATGAGAGCTTTTGTTCTCAATGATCACATCAAAAGTATTAGCACTTGTATTAAGATCAAGACCAACATACTTTCCTAACATATCTTGATGAGAATGTGTTCCTGGAAACCCATGAAAAGTATGTTCTTTTGTCTCATTCAGGTTTGAAACACTTCCTTTGACTTTTGGCATATGACAACTTACACAATTGGTACCGTAAAGTTCGTGTTTCACATTTGTTGAACAGACATTCATATCATACTTGTTCTTTTTATGCGAATGACAACCGATACAGACATTACCTCCATTAAAATGCGCACTGTCAGTTTTGATCTTGTGAAATGGTGAGTCAATATGCTCTCTTAGCGAACCAAAATAAGATTTTTCTTCTTTAGAAACCACATTGACATTCATCATCCAGTCATGCTTGATAGACTCGATCCTATGACAATACGCACAAGAGATCCCCTCCATTTGTGTACTGTTGTTTGCATCAGGGACAACACCATTATATTTAGTCACCAATGCATCTATGTTTGAGGCAGCAGGTGTATGACACTTGGCACAGGCATAAGATTCGAGTTTTGTATTTTTAGGGTGTTTTTTCCACACAGCAGCATGGATCTCATCTTCAAAGATAGATGCTTTGGCATGCTGGGTTGATTTAAACTCTTTATAGATAGTGGGATGACATGATCTTTTTTATCCGATTTAGATTTAGCAGCATCATATACCTTAAATCCATCACGCTTCGTCGTTTTACGTTTTTTACTCTTAGGAACAATAGCAGACTTTTTCTTTTTCTTACCAAAAGCCCCATCCGTATTTTTATGTTCATTTTTATTTGTACGTGCACCTTTTTGTGTGAGTATCACTTTAGGTGCATAACCTTCAAGTTTTTCTTGTGGCAGCGTTTTACCCATCAGACGTTCTACATCTTTGAGTGCCACCATTTCAGTAGGTGATATAAGAGTGATCGCCAACCCTTTAGCCCCTGCTCTACCTGTACGACCGATACGATGGATGTAGTCGCCTGTAACATGCGGAATGTCATAATTCATCACTACACCAAGTGTAGGTATATCCAGTCCTCGTGCTGCAATGTCTGTGGCTACAAGTACACGTACTTTTCCCTCTTTGAAACCTTCTAATGCACGACTTCTCTCCCCGGAACTTTTACCTCCATGGATCACAGATGTTTTAAGTCCGGAGAGATTCAGTTCAGTGGCAACTTCATCTGCCACCTCTTTTTTACGTACAAAGACAAGAACATGCTTATAATTACGTGAACCAATAAGATAAGAGAGCAGTTCCGTCTTCTTCTCTTTAATTACAGGATAGACTACCTGTTCAACAGAATGCGCCGATGTACCCATACTGTCAACCTCTATAAGTTTAGGTCTATGAAGTATCTGGTCTGCCAGTCGTTTTACAGATCCTGTGAGTGTCGCAGAGATGAGTACGTTTTGTCTTCTTGAGGGGAGGTGTCGGAGTATTTTACTTACTTCATGTACAAAGCCCATATCTAAAATGGTATCTGCTTCATCCAGTACCAAATAGTCAACACTCTCAAGATTGACATTCTTTTGTCCTATATGTTCCAAAAGGCGTCCGCTCGTTGCCACGATGATATCCACACCAGCTTTAAGTCTATTTGCCTGAGATGTTAAGTTGGCACCACCAAAAAGTACAATACTTTTTAAAGGAAGATACTTTCCGTAAGTTTCTATACTTGCATGGACCTGTTTAGCTAATTCACGTGTAGGCACCAAGATGACCGCTTTAGGATAATGCTGTCCCTCTACAAAATTCTTTGTTAACTCTTGGAGTATGGGTAAAGAAAACCCAGCGGTCTTCCCTGTACCAGTCTGAGCACCAGCCATGATATCACGACGTGTAAACATTACAGGTATAAGTGCTTTTTGTATGGGTGTTGCAGACTCATAGCCTTTGTCTTTAAGAGCTTTTAATATCTCTTCCGATAGTCCAAGTGTAGATAATGACACAATTTACTCTATCTCGTTAGGAATACTGTCTAATCTGCGTTTCATACGCATTTTTTGTTTTGCAACCTCTCTCATGTCTGCATCACTGTCACTCTCATCGACGATCTCAACACCCAAAATAGTCTCAACACAATCTTCGAGTGTTACGATCCCTTCTGTCTGGTCATAACCGTCAAGCACCAAAAACATATGCTCTTTTTTCTTAATGAATAGATCTAATGCTTTGGAGACAGGCAAGTTCTCAGAAATTTTAAAAATATCTTTTTTAATACTGTTCAACGTCACACTGTCATCTTCAAGTGCCTGTTTAAAGATCTTTTTGGTCATGACTATACCTGTAGTATTTTCAATACTCTCATCATATACAGGTACCCTTGAAAATTTAAATATCGCCGATTCACTCTCTACAATATCTTTGATCGTACGCTCTCCATCCAAACCAAAAACTACGGTTCTTGGAGTAAGGATCTCTTTGATCCTGATTTTATCGAGAAGAAGAATGTTTTCTATCACATCTGATTCTTTCTCTCCAAGCAGGCCTTCATCTTCACTTAAGAGTGTACTCTCTATAAGCTCCTCTTTTGTCAAGTGCATCGAATCATCATTTTTACTGATACGGTTTGTCACAAAGAGTGTCATTATGATAATAGGATAGGTAAGCCAGATAAAGAAACGTATAACATACGCTGCAACAGGTGCCAATGACTTCCAGTACACAGCTCCTATCGTTTTAGGGATGATTTCAGAGAGAAACAAGATCGCAAAGGTTAAGACAATAGAAACATAAAAAACAGCTCCTGCACCATAGATACTTTCTGCTTGTGCACCAACTGCAGCCGCACCAAGTGTATTAGCGATAGTATTGAGGATCAAAATAGAAGCAATCGACTTATTAATACCGATCTTATGAGATTTCAAAAGTGCACCTGCCGTAGGACGTTCTTTTTCAAGAACTGAAATATATGCCATGTTGACAGAGAGCAAGACTGATTCTAAGATCGAACAGATAAACGATATCACCACAGCCAAAGAGAAATAGAGAATTAACAAATCCATATAATTTAATTACACCTTTAAAGTAAAATAATGGTCGCCAGACCTAAAAAGCTAAAGAAGCCTACCACATCAGTTACCGTCGTCAGTATCACTGTACTTCCAATAGCTGGATCAACTTCCATTTTTTTGAGAAACAATGGCACCATTGAACCAAAGAACCCTGCACTCAACAGATTGATGACCATTGAAAGTGCTATGACTACGCCAAGCATCCCTTTATCAAACCATAGTGCGGCTATTAACCCCATGATTATAGCAAAAAACAGACCATTTGCAAGCGAAAGAATCACCTCTTTTTTAATCGTACGATATGCATCATTTTTTGCAATATCTCCAAGGGCTAATTGGCGCACAACAACCGTAAGACTCTGTGTCCCTGCATTACCACCCATAGAAGCCACAATAGGCATCAAAATCGCCAATGCAACGATACTCTGCAACGTCTCTTCAAAAATGCCAATGACCAATGAAGCTGCTATAGCTGTCATAAGGTTCACACCTAACCACACTGCGCGTGCTTTTCCTGCATTGAAAATATCCTCATCTTCTTCTGCATCATCATTTACCCCTGCAAGATTATACATCTGGTCAGTTGCATGTTCGTTAATAATATCATAAATATCATCCGAAGTGATACGGCCAAGTAAAGCACCATTATAATCAACAATAGGCATGGATGAGAGGTCATACTCTTGGAATTTTTGAACTATATCATGAATAGAATCATGATTGTACCCTACAATGGGTTTGTATTTTTCAGGATTTTCCTCAATGTTCTCTTGCAATGTTTTATCAAAATCAAATACGAGCAAGTTATCTAAACCAATCCGGTAACGCAAAATATTTTTTTCATCCGTTACAAAAAGGTAAGTGACATTTTCCAGTTCATCCTGTCTTCTGAGTTCAGCAAACTCTCTAATGACATCATGTACAGTCTGATGTAAATTGGCGGCATACACCTCCGTTTGCATATAGGCACCAGCTTCGTCTTCATCATACTGCTTGAGGTGTAATATATCAGCCTGATCATCTTTATCTAGTTGATTAAATACTTCTTTGGCAATACTATCGTCAACTTCTTCAAGTTCTCGTATAAAGTCTGTCTGGTCATCTGATTCCAGTTCAGCTAGAGAGTCGGCTAACTCTTTGGGAGTAAAAGACTCGACAACATCTTCAAAATATCTATCAGGAAGTTCAAGTGCAACATCGGCAATGAGTTCCTTAGGTATGGATTGAACAGCTTCATCAAAACTTTTTTCACTAAGGTCTTTGAGAAGATTGGCTATTTCTGATGGGTGTAGTTCATCATTTGGATGTGCATTTAAATATTGTGTGAGTTTATCCATACTGTTGCTCCCTTCTAAAAAATAGTTGTTTGATGAATGTATACTTGAATTAGTATTAAGCGTGTTAAATTAGTATTATGTAACGAAAATGGCTTACAAAGTCTTGATGGAGAATCCTCAATCAAGACTTTTATTTAGAGTTCTATATCACACTTTTTAGTGATGATACAAAGAGGACAGAAGTTTGAAAGTCCTGCGATAAGTGGAATAACACCTAAATAGAACCATTTAATTCCTGTATATACTCCTGCACCGATAAGTGCAAGTCCAAGAACGATTCTGATCGGTCTACATACTGCTCTGATTTTATTTACATCCATAGTTTGTTCCTTAATGTTTTGTATTGTGAAACTATACTATAGATTTCTTAGAATTAAATAAGAGAGAATGACTCCTATTGAAATAGGAGTCATGAAGAGTATGATTTATTTGAGTTGTGGACCTGCTGATGCATAGTCAAACTCACCACCATTGCCGTCATAACGGTGGAAGTTTTCAATGAACATAGCTGCAAGTTTATCACGTTGCGTATCGAAAACCTCTTTATTTGGCCATGAGTTACGTGGGTTAAGAAGATTTGGATCTATATCACCAAGGGTTCTTGGTACTTGAAGACGAAATGTTATTGTAGTATCAAATTCACAATCATTGATACTACCATCAAGAATAGCATCAATACATGCTCTTGTATCTTTAATACTCATACGTTTACCCGTACCATAAGGACCACCGGTCCAGCCAGTGTTTACAAGATAAACATGAACACCATGCTCATCTATCTTTGTACCAAGAAGCTTTGCATACTCAGTTGGGTGCAGTGGCAAAAATGCTTCACCAAAACATGCTGAGAATGTAGCTACAGGTTCAGTGATACCTCTCTCTGTTCCTGCTACTTTAGCCGTATAACCACTGAGGAAATAATACATTGCCTGCTCTTTGCTTAACTTCGATACCGGAGGTAATACACCAAATGCATCTGCAGTAAGGAAAATAATATTATTTGGATGTCCGGCTTGTAGATCCTTTTTATGATTAGCAATGTGTTCAATAGGATATGAAACTCTTGTATTCTCTGTTTTTGAGCCATCCGTGTAATCTACTTTACCATTTTCATCAGCAACAACATTTTCTAAAAGTGCATCTTTTACAATAGCACCAAAGATCTCTGGCTCAGATTTTGCATCAAGATTAATCACTTTTGCATAACATCCACCTTCGAAATTAAAGACACCATGTTCATCCCATCCATGTTCATCATCACCGATGAGTGCTCTATGAGGATCAGTAGAAAGTGTTGTTTTACCCGTACCTGAAAGCCCAAAGAAAAGGCATACATCTTCATCTTTACCAACATTTGCTGAACAGTGCATAGAGAGTTTACCCTCAAGTGGCAACCAGTAGTTCATCATAGAGAAGATACCCTTCTTCATCTCACCACCATACCAGGTACCACCGATAATCGCAATATTGTCTTCAATATTAAAGACTACATAAACATCTGAGTTCAACCCATGTTCTTTGTACTTTTCATCTGTAGTTTTACATGCATTGTATACAGTAAAATCCGGTTCAAAACTTTCTAACTCTTCTTCAGTGGGACGAATGAACATATTTTTCACAAAATGTGCCTGCCATGCTACTTCAGTGATGAAACGTACTGATCTTTTACTTGCTGCACTTGCTCCGGCATATACATCTGTTACATAAATATTTTTACCGGAAAGCTGTGTTAAAGTAATATCTAAAAGTTCTTCATATATCTCTTTGTCTATTTTGGCATTTACATCACCCCAAGCGATATTCTCATTTGATGGTGCCTGATCTACAAAGTATTTGTCTTTAGGACTACGTCCTGTAAATATACCTGTGTCACACATTGCTGCACCTGATGTAGAGATCTTGCACTCTCCATGGTTTACTTCATGCGCTAGCAACTCATTATAACTTAAATTGTAATAGACATCACCAATATCTTTTAATCCTAGCTTGTCAAGTCCGTTGGGCGTTTTGCTACTCATAGTATCCTCTTTTTTTATTATTATAACATGAAATGAACAAAGTCCACTTCACTACACTGACACTGAGTCTGCTTTAACAGCAGCCTCATACGACTAGTCGCATTTTAGAGCATTTAACTAGTTACTCAATTTATTTAAATATTGACAGCAATACACCTGCTGCTACTGCTGAACCGATAACACCAGCTACGTTAGGACCCATAGCATGCATAAGTAGAATATTACCAGGCTTCTCTTCAGAACCTACTTTACTTACAACTCTTGCTGACATTGGTACCGCAGAAACCCCTGCTGCACCAATAAGTGGATTAATAGGCTCATCTGAAAACCTATTCATAAGTTTTGCCATAAGTACACCCATCGCTGTACCTGCTGAGAATGCAAGTAAACCAATGATCATGATCCCCATAGTCTCAACAACAAGGAATTTATCTGCTGCAAGTTTCGAACCCACACCCAATCCAAGGAATATCGTGACGATATTGATCAATGAATTTTGCATCGTATCACTAAGTCTGTCTACAACACCTGACTCTTTTGCAAAGTTACCAAAAGCAAATGCACCGATAAGCGGTGTTGACTCCGGTAAGATCAAAATAGAAAGTATTAAAACAACAATAGGGAAAATAAGCTTTTCAAGTCTATGTACTTTTCTGCTTGTTTTCATCACGATCTGACGCTCTTCTTTATTTGTTAAAAGTCTCATAATAGGGGGCTGAATAACCGGTACAAGTGCCATATATGAATAGGCAGCAACTGCGATAGCCCCTAGCATATCCGGTGCAAGTCTGTTAGCAATAAAAATAGATGTTGGACCATCTGCACCACCGATAATACTGATCGCAGATGCATCTTTCAGACTAAAGCCGATGGCAACAGCTCCAACCAGTGAACCAAAGATACCAAATTGTGCCGCTCCACCAAGAATAGCAGTTTTAGGGTTTGACAGAAGCGGACCAAAGTCTGTCATCGCACCAACACCCATAAAGATAAGCAGTGGAAAGAACTCATTGGCTATACCCATATTATAGATCACCCCTAACATACCATGTGCTCCACCTATTCCTGCCAGAGGAATATTGGCCAGTAAACCACCAAATGCAATAGGGATCAGCAGTAATGGTTCAAAATTTTTCGCAATCGCTAAATAGAAGAGGATAAACACAATGATGATCATAATAATACGACCTAAAGATGACTCAAACCAAGTCATCGGTCTCTCAAATTCATGACCTGCCGGCTCAGATGTCATCTCGCCATCATTAACATCAATGATAGCTTTAATACCGGTAGTTTCCCAGAAACTACCCATCAACTCACCAATACTTTTTGGCGTATATTCTTTTTCTTTTACACTCTCTTGTGTAGCTACTCCTGCATCATGAGAAGAAGAAGCTCCTGCCATTGAAGTAAATGCAACCATGGCAAACAGCAAAGAGAGAAGTATCTGTTTGATATTCATTTCTACTCCATTGTGGCAAGAAGTTGTGCGTCAGCGACTGTGTCATTGACATTGACATTGATAGAAGCGATCACACCATCTTTTGGTGCAGTGATATCTATCTCCATTTTCATCGCTTCAAGGATCATGATCTTTTCACCCTCTTTAATGCTATCACCTGGGCTAACCAGGATCTTCCACACATTACCTGGAGTTTGAGAGTGTATTTCAACACCACCTACACCATTAGCCGGAACA
>NATJ01000039.1 GCA_002085305.1 Epsilonproteobacteria bacterium 4484_65
CTGGAAGACCCCTCTGTTTCAGTACGTGATAAATCGTATGAGTTCAATGAACGTTTTGTTTCAAAGGGGCAGGCAAGATTGCTTAAGGATGGCAAAAAAATTGATGTTTCCTCTTATGGTCTCTCTTTGGCACAGGAAGCAGATTTTTTAAAGCTCACTTTTGTTTCAGAAGCATCACTGGGCAATGACCGTATAGAAGACTGGTTTGATGAAGCATTTTTTGAGACAAAATTCTGGTATATCTGGACATCTATGTTTGCTTTCCAGAAATGGAGTTCTCTAGCTGAGATGAGACGTTATATGAAACGTTTTATTCATTTGGTAGATGGTCTTTATGAACTGGGTGGCGTGATGCGTACCAAATATAACCAATACGACTCTGTAGTAAGACCTATGAGAAGATACCTTGAAGCCAAAGGGGTAAAGTTTGAAATGGGTCAAGAAGTGGTTGACATTGACTTTGATCTAAGTAAAGAGAAAAAAACAGCCACTGCTTTACAAATGAAAGACGGAAGCACTATTACATTGAGTGAAAATGACTATGTCTTCTTTACCAATGGTTCCATTACCGAAAGTACAGACAATGGAACCTGGGATACGCCTGCAAAACTCAAAGGTATAGCAGAATCCGGATCATGGAAACTGTGGAAGAAGATCGCAGAAAAAGACTCTGCTTTTGGAAATCCAAGTCCTTTCTGTGATAACATTGATCTGCAAAAATGGTACTCTTTTACAGCAACCATGAAAGACAGTACTTTCCATGATTATATGGAAAACTTCTCCGGCAATGTAGACGGAACTGGTGGGCTTGTCACCATGACTGACTCCAATTGGCTCATGTCCATCGTCATCGCCCGACAGCCTCATTTTCCAAATCAACCTAAAGATGTAAAGATCTTCTGGGGTTATGGACTCTACCCGGACAAAAAAGGAAATTATGTTAATAAAACCATGGCGGAATGTACAGGTGCAGAGATGCTTGAAGAGTTATATTATCATTTGTAGATCCAGGACCTGATGAGACCTGTGACAGAAGCCGGGAAAGCAAACTGCATCCCTGTGGCTATGCCTTTTGTAGACTCTCTTTTTATGCCCCGTACTATTGGTGACAGACCTGATGTCATACCTGAAGGCGCAACGAACTTTGCTTTTTTAGGTCAATTCTCCGAAGCTCCGAAAGATTGTGTATTTACAGTTGAATACTCTGTAAGAACAGCACAAATGGCAGTCTATGGTCTGTTTGATACAGATAAAGAAGTGCATCCAATGTATGATTCTGCACACAATCCAAGATACTTGGTCGCTGCACTGAAAGCTATTAGTAGATAATATATCTAACACATTAAAAAACACAGTCGTTATCCGGTATGGTCGAAACGATCGCACCGATTGTAATAGCACTTCCCCAGAACCATGGCCAGTATGAACCCCATCCAAAATGAGGATAGTAGTGATGGTGATGATGTCCATGGTGAGGTGGACGGCCATATCCTGGTCTATGTCCTGGTGGTCTACCGTGTTCCGGTCTGTCCCCCGGAGGTTTTATGCCCGGTTTGGTCGGTTTTCCCGGTTTGCCGGTATTAGGCTTTTGCGGTTTACCGGGTCTTCCCGGTCTGCTTGGGATCCTGTCTCCCGGCTTTCCTGCACTTGGCTTTCCTGGTCTGTTTGGCTTGCCTGCACCCGGCTTTCCTGGTCTGTTTGGTTTACCTGCACCCGGCTTTCCTGGTCTATTTGGCTTTCCTGTCCCGGGTCTGTTTCCAGGTCTTCCTGCAGAAGGTTTACCCGGTTTTTGTACCGGCCTTGTACTCGGACGCTTAGACGGACGTGTTGAAGGTTTAGTACTTGGCCGTTTTGCCGGTCTTGTGCTTGGTCGCTTTGCCGGCCTTGTACTTGGCCTGCTGGAAGGCCGCTTCATCGCCGGTCTTTTGGCTTTATGAAAATTCCCTCCCTGATACCTGCTTCGGCTTGGTGCACGCATTCTGCTGCTGCGATTAAAGCTGCCACGGCTAAAACCGCCTCTGTTAAAACCGCCACGCATTCCTCCACGCATTCCTCCACGCATTCCTCCGCCTCTTCTGGCTTCAGCTGTTTTTAGTATAGTGAAACTTACATGACTCACTCTATCAAAAGAACCTGTTTCAACGGTAACAGAAGGAGAAAAGAATCCCACAGCAAAAAAAACAACAAGAAACTTAACGCCAAATATAGTAAATTTTCTCATATACTCTTCTCCTTTTTCGCATATGCTTCAATAGCGATCTGTATTGTAGTATCCATTGGCAAGAAAATAAAATGTTCACTACTGAATTTAGGATCCGTATTCCAACGGAGCATTGTACCGCTTCGCGGAAGATGACTCTCTGTTTTGTCGATCACGATGAATTTTCGGATCAGAGGCCTCTTTCCTTTTTCGATCCAAAACTGTATCTCCTCTACGCTACTCTCAAAACCGATATGATGACATTCAATGCCATCCACTTCGGAGATACCAAAATAATACCCTTTATTCTTGGGCGGAATACGTTTATAGAGGTCCGAATAGAGAAGGTTGGCTAAGGATGTTTTAATATCGTAGTATTCAAAAAGATCATCAAGAGCTGTATCTATCTTTTTGGACAATTCAAGTTTTCCGTAGTAGTCAAGATTTTCATCATAGATCGTAAACTGACCGTCATTCAGATAAAAACTTCTGTTCTTAAGATCACCGTTCACCTCGATGTACAGTTTTCCGGGACGCTGTAGATCAATATGTACCTGATGGGTGAATGTTGCTATCATCGCTTCTTGGAAATAATCGTCATTAGTGGTAATGGCATCAATAGAAAATCTATCCAATGTCTCCAGATAACGATAGGCATCCATGATGATCACTGCCGGAAGAGGATAGAGTGTTTTTGTCTTTCTTTCTCCATCGGTATCGGAAGACGCAAAAAGCATTACAGCACTTATTTGAAGTAAAAGTAGTATATAAAAGATTCTCTTCATTCGTATTATCCTTACTGTTATTGGATAAATTTTATCATAGTCTATCCTAAATATTGCTTTTTTATATGGTTAACGCAACCCTCCGAATAAAACTGATTCAGACTGTAATTATTTTTTATTTATAAAATAAACCGGGAGAGCAGCAATAAGAAGTATGATCCATTGATACATCGGTATCACTACAAACACCAATGCACTTTGTGCATCCAGATGAATATACATCGCATCAATAAGCAGAAAAATACCACCTATCGCCAGGATGGATGAAACTCCCATAACTACAAGTGTTGCTGCATACTGAATGCTTTGTTTTGTCATGAATACAGCAAACAGATAGGGAGAGATAGCCCAGATAAGAAAGCCAATGGCACCTAGGGCAAAGGTATCCATATTTAAGATACCTACTGCAATGGTCACCAGACTTGCAAGTAGGTTAATACCATAAGATATACGTTTAATCTGTTTTCCCTTTAAATTTAAAATGACTTATTTAAGATTATTGAGTAACTTAGGATCATACTTGATACCTTTGAATGCTTGTTGCTCTAAGTGGTATGTATCCATCTGATTGTTACGTTTTCGTTCTTCAGAAAGAAGTTGCTGCTCTTGGCTCATACGTAACTGTCTATCTAATGCTTCTTGTTCATTTTCACACTGTCTAAATCCATCAGACCATCCTTGTGCATACTTGTTATGCTTGGAAAAACGATTCTCATCTTTCTTAAACGATTCAAACATATTTCCACCCGCTTTTTTACCACTGTGACATCCATCATCAAACCCATCAGCATAGGCTAAAGAGTGACCCTCTTGAACCATAATCTCTTTTTGAGTTGCACAACCTGAGAAAAGCACCATTCCACAAATAGCAGAAGTAACAAGTAGTAGTTTTGCAGTTTTCATATATATATCCTTTGTAAATATGTGATATAAACAAGTATACATATAATTACCTTTTATATAACTATATTTTTTTACAGTATCCATTAATGAAAATGGTACAATATAAATGTATTGTATTAAAAGAATTTTTGGAAAAATTTAATCACTACTTTCTTGATACTGTCAAGAATAGATATGCAGACTTCAAGGGTAGAGCTACACGGAGTGACTATTGGTATTTTATTCTTTTCTCTGTGATCATTAGTATCGTACTGACTCTTATCAATACCTATGCGGTTAATCCCTTACTGGGCATGACTCCGGAAGAGGCTGCACAGGGTGGCATACTTTCTGTAGTTTTTGCTTTGGCTATGCTGCTTCCTCAAATAGGAGTTGGTGCTAGAAGACTGCATGACATAGGAAAAAGCGGGTGGTAGTATTTGATTATATTGATCCCTATACTAGGTGTACTGGTACTACTCTTTTTCTTCGTGACTGATAGTCAAGCAGGAGGAAATGAGTATGGTCCCAATCTTAAGGGAGTGTAACACTTCCTTTTTCTACTTATACTGAGCGATCTCTTTTGGCTCTCTGGCATTAAATTCGTAGTCAAGTATCTTCATCTTTGAAGAGTGTAGCAATACACGTTTGGCTTGCGTACGGCTACCATACTGTTCATCACCTACTATGGGATGTCCTATGCTTGCAAGGTGTACACGGATCTGGTGTGTTCTTCCTGTAGTGATCTCTATATGTACTTTAGACTTTTTACCCTGTATCTCTTCAGGTTTTACTATCGTATGTGCTTTTTTACCACGTACCGGGTCTATCATAGAGAAAGCTTTACCTTTTTTAACCGTAAATATAGGCTCATCTATCTCTACTTTTTCATAAATCACACCCTCTACCCATGCCACATAATGTTTCTCAACCTTTCGGTTTTTAAACTCTTTAATAGCACGTTCTATGAACGCTCTGTTTTTACCCAACAACAATACACCGGAGGTATCTCTGTCGAGTCTATGAAGAAGCTCTGCACCGTCTATGGCATCTTGAATATCATAACTGTCTACTTGGGCAGGCTTATTGATAGCTATGATATCTTCATCTTGGTAGAGTATCTCTATATCTGCAGGGTACTCTATACGAAAGATAGTTTCTGTGTGTATCTCTGCTCTTGCTATCTTTACTTTTTTATCTTCCACAAAGACAAGTCCTCTGTCTATGAGGTCTTTTGCTTTATTATTTGATATACCCTGCTGTATTGCCAATACTTTATATGCTTTATCTGTAGCCATTTTCACTTATCCATTCATTAAATTTTTCCGTTATAGGAAATTCTATTATCTTTATCTTGCTTTGTTGACCTGACTTAAAAAGTATATCACTTTTTGAGACTTTAAAACTTTTTGCAAGAAATTTTACTAACTCTTTATTTGCTGCACCCTCTACTGCCGGTGCTTTGATACGTATCTTTATAGCATCCTCGCCATAGATCTCGCAAAACTCATTTTTACTTGCAGCAGGTTGGGCTTTGATCCGTATACTTACTTTTTCACCTTCGATATTATAGAACACTTTTTAAACTCTCTATAATAGGCGTAATATCACTCTTACTTTTGATCCTTGTGGATTTAAGTACTCCATGTTGCAATACCCTTCTTGAAAGATTTGAAGCTTCTACTACTGCTATGCCTTCTATGGCATCAAAAATATCTTTTTGATTGAAGTAGTGCTTGCCAGAGATGATCTTACATCCAAACTGTGCTGCTTCTGCTGCATTATGACCGCCGATAGGCTCAAATGCACCGCCCAGTATGACAATATCACTAATGGCATAGATATTCACTAATTCACCTAAAACATCCAGGAGTATGATATCACTTTGCATAGATTCATTTTGTGAATATCTTTGCATATTAAAACCATGCTCTTTAGCAAATGTTTCTACCATCTTTGCTATTTTATCAAAACGCTCCGGATGCCGTGGCACCAAAATAAGTTTTGCCTTTTTTTCTTCTTTTCTTAAAGCCAAAAAAGCTTCCAATATAAGTGCTTCCTCACCCTCATGTGTACTAGCCCCGCAAAGAAGTAAACCCGATGGTTTTTCCAACTCTTTTGTAGGATCAGGTAGCTTTGAGAGTTTGATATTACCTGTCACTACTACATTTTGTGCACCTAAAGACTCTAAACGCTCTTTGTCTTTAGCTGTTTGGGCATAGACTTCATCTATATGTTTAAAAATATGTCTATACAGCCATCCAATCTTCTGGTACTTCGGAAAAGACCTGTCACTCATGCGTGCATTGATAAGCAAAGTTTTTGCTCCTCTGCCTTTTGCCAAAGCAAAAAGAAGATACCAGAACTCTGCTTCCATCACTACCAGTGCTTTTTGTGGTTTGAGCCAGGGAAAAAGCAAAGGTTCAAAAGGAAGATATCTACTCTCTTCCGTATATGCATTGATAGCTTCAAAACCTGTCTGTGTTGTTGTACTCATACGAAGCATATTTTCCGGTAATGCGTCTACTAAAGGTTTAATCGCTTTTGCTTCACCAAAACTACAAGAGTGAAACCAGATACCGTTAGCTGTTAAAGGTCTGTTGTTCCATAAGAAAAATCTTGAGGGAATAGAGTTTCTATACTTTGTTTTAAAGGAAAATAAGATTAAAAAAGGAAGAGCCATAAGATAAACAAGAAAAGAAACGATTGCATAAAAGAAAAAAAACAACTTATTCACCTTCTTCCGCGTAGGGTGGGTTTACCCACCATAACATAAACACGATATTGAAGCGGTGGATAAATCCACCCTACAAGTTTTATGCTTCTTCTGTAACACTCTCAATATAGAGAATTCTACCACAGTGAGGACAATTTACGATCTCATCACCTTTGATCACTTCTGAGTAAGTCTTGTCATTGAGTTTCATGTAACATCCGTAACATGCTTGTTTCTTTACAGGTACTACCGCTGTATTTCCTGCCCAGATACGGATCTTTTCATAAAATGAAAGTACTTTCTGTTCAATATTTCTACTAAGCTCTTCTCTTTTTACAAAAAGTTCACCTTTGCTTTTTTCAATTTCTGCTTTTTCAGCCGATACTTCTTTATTGATAGCATCAAAATCTACTGTAAGTGTATTCACTTTTTCAGTAGCTTCATCAAGAAGTGCAGTTTTTGTTTCATTGATACCCTGAAGTCTCGCTATCTCTTCATTTGCAAATGTCATTTTCTCTTTAGCAATATCTTCTTCAAGAGAAAGTGCTTTCATCTCTTTTTCTGTTGAGATCTCTTTGAGTTTTTTTGCATTTGAAGTAAGTTGTTCATTTAACAATGTTAACTGCTCTTCAAAACCTTTTACTTTCTCTTCATTGTCAGCGATAGCAGTTGTAAGCTCATCAAGCTCACCTTGTGCTGCATCGATCTTCTTTTGTACTCTTGCTACTTTTTTATCTGCAGCCTCAAGTTGTGGGTTATAGCTATCAATCGCTTGATCATTTTTTGCAAGCTCTATCAGCTCATTTAGATGTTTGTTCAATCTATGTCCTTTGGGAGTGTAACAATTACCCTATTTTATCTGTTTCAATATGAAATGGGTTTTTAGAATTCGCAATTATAGCTAAAATAGGTAAAACTTTCAATTCATCCATAAGTATGTCTGCAAAAAACTTCTCACTTTCATAGTGTCCGATGTCTACCATCATCAAATCTTCACTCATTGCTTTCATCGCATCGTGGTATTTGATGTCACCTGTCAGGAAACAGTCAGCCTCCACCTCATCCATGAGTGAAGCCCCTGCTCCTGTCGTCAATGCGATAGAATTGATGATCTCTTTTTTCCCTATAACTTTAAGTGTAGGTAAATTTAATTTCTCTTTCAAAAGAGTCAAAAGTGCTTTATAATTCCATTTGCCTTTTGCTGTACATACAAAAGGTTTTTGTGATTCCAGTTTGAAACCTAAAACTTTTTCAAACACATATCTGTTCAGATGTGTTTGGTCAAAGTTTGTATGCAGGGCAATAAGTGACTGTTTTTTAAGTATCATTTTTTCAAGTAAATTAGAAGGATATTTAGAAAAATCAAGCTGTGTCATTTTTCCAAAGATAAGAGGATGATGCACCACAAAAAGTGTATCTTCTTTTGTACTTTCTATCATCTCTTCATCTATATCCAGTGCCACCACGATCTGCGAGACATCCCTAGACATATCCCCTACGATAAGCCCGGAGTTATCCCATTTTTCTTGTAACTCAAAAGGACTTACACTGTCCAGAAAATCATACACTTCTTGTAATTTCATATACACTCCAAACATCCATTAATCACACGTATGTGTGCCCTGTCGTGGCGAACGCCCTTGAAAGCGAAGCGATTCGAGAGCCACGACGATTTTTTGCTTCGTTTTTTCTAAAAAAATGAAGAGAGAAACAAGATCACAATTCAAACAAAAGGGAATACAATAAAATTACCCCTTAACCCGAGCATTACGCTCAGACTCCTGCTCTTTATACAATTGCGCACACCCAATAGAAAGCTCTCTAACCTTCAAAATATAATTTTGTCTCTGCGCTTGAGAGATAGCTTTCCTTGCATCAAGTACATTAAAGGCATGAGAAGCAAC
>NATJ01000040.1 GCA_002085305.1 Epsilonproteobacteria bacterium 4484_65
AACTGGGCAGGGTATTATGTGAATCTTGTCCCTGAAGATCTTAGACCACCGCCTCCTATACCTCTCATCAAAGCAGATCACGGCATCCCACTCAAACTCATAGAAGATGAAGAAATAGCAAACATACTTCCCAAGGTTGAAGGGAAGACGACCGTGATCCGCCTTGAGAAAATGCATATTAAGTCAATCAAATTTGTAGAGAGTTTATAGCACCTTTTTACTTTAAATATCCATTATAAACTATGCTATAATCTCTCCATGAATATCACAGAAAACATACAAAAAGCCAAACAATTATTGGAAGAAGCAGATGCCATCTTCATCACTGCCGGGGCAGGGATGGGGGTTGACAGTGGATTGCCTGATTTTAGAGGAGTTGAGGGCTTTTGGAATGCTTATCCTAAGGCTAAGGAGTTAGGGCTTCAGTTTGAAGAGATGGCTAATCCTGAATGGTTTGAGTCTGACCCTCATCTGGCTTGGGCTTTTTATGGGCATAGACTGCATCTTTACCGTGACACTGAGCCTCATGAGGGTTTTAGGAAGCTTTTAGAACTCTCTAATACTAAAAAATATGGAGCCTTTATTTTCACTTCAAATGTTGATGGGCAGTTTCAAAAAGCAGGCTTTTTAGATGAGAGGGTGATGGAGTGTCATGGTTCCATTCATAACCTGCAATGTATCGATAACTGTGAGGGGATGTTGTGGAGTGCGGATGATACTAGTATAGAGATAGAAGAGGGGTTCAGGGCAAAAGAACCGTTACCTTCCTGTCCTTTCTGTGGTGCCATGGCAAGACCGAATATCTTGATGTTCGGTGACTTTGGCTGGGAATATGCACGTACCAATGGACAAAGAGAAAGACTTGTTACCTGGATGGATAAGATAGAAGAAGAGGGTGGAAAGCTTGCCATCGTTGAGCTAGGAGCAGGGACAGCTGTGCCAACAGTACGAAACACTTCTGCTCAGATAGCCAAAAGATTTGATATCCCTCTCATACGTATCAACCCCAGAGAGAGTTTCGGAGCAGAGATAGAACTGCCTATGGGAGCTGCCCAGGCTTTAAATGAAATTATTATCTAGAGTGTAAATATGCGTTGTTTTTCTTGTTCAAAACTAAGCCTAAAAATCATCTGTAAAACATGTGAAGAACAACTGTTTGTACCTACTGTAAGTACACGAAAAGTAGGCACTCTTGATGTCATTAGCTTCTTTAAATACTCCACATTGGAGACACTTCTCCTTACCAAACATAAGCCCGAAGGTTATCGTATCTACAAAGCATTGGCCAAGATGACCATGAAGCCATTTATAGAAGAGTTTGTGGAGTCTGATGACAGGGATGTGTACATCGTAGGTATAGATGAACATGTTAAAAGTGGCTATGCACATGTAGCTCTTCTTGCACGTGCTATGAAGACTAAGTATTCTATACCGCAACACAGTAGCCTAATGGCAGGAAACAGAGTAAATTATTCAGGTAAAACATTACAATATCGTTTAGAACATCCAAGAGATTTTGTCTATACCGGTAAAAGTGATATTGATGTGATACTTATAGATGATATTATCACTACCGGTATTACGCTGCAAGAAGCACAGAAAGTATTGATGGCACATGGTGTGAATGTACTTTTTGCTTTGACTTTGGCTGATGTGGAGGAATCAGAATAAAACCTAACAACAAAAATAGTACTTTATTATTTTAATTTCTCAGCCACAAGTTCATTTACCACTTTTGGGTTTGCTTTGCCCCCTGTGGCTTTTAGTACTTGACCTACAAAGAAGCCCAATAGTTTGGTGTTGCCTGCTTTAAACTTAGCGACATTGTCTGGATTTTTTGCAATAATTTCATCAATGATAGGTGCTATTATAGAAGGGTCACTTATCTGCACTAGTCCTTTATCTTTCACTACTTGTGTTGGGTTCTCTCCAGATTTCACCATCTCTTCAAATACTTGTTTAGCTATCTTATTTGAAATAGTCGCATCATCAACCATCTTAACAAGCTCAGCTATTTGTTTAGCATTAAATTTCAGCTCATTTGCTTGCTTTTCTTTTAGCTCTCTTGCTACATCATTGGACACAATGTTAGCTAAACCTACAGGGCTATTCAGTACAGCAAGAGCCTCTTCATAAAAAGAAGATAGTTGTTCATCACGCGCTAGTGTATTAGCAACTTCACTATTGAGTCCAAGCGCATTAGTGTACTTATCAAATAATGCTTGTTGCTCTTCACTCATAGCTACTACTTCACCGTCTATTTGCACTTTTTTAGCTTGAGGCTTAGGTACAGGTTCACCTGTTTTTTTCTTTTTACCCCAAGAGTCTTTCAGACCAACAATCTTATTGAACACAGGGTGTTCATCGCTATAATTAATAGGATCAGCATAAAAATACCCCTGTCTTTCAAACTGGAATCTCTCATCAGGTTTCTCAGTTATCACAGCAGGTTCAATAAGGGCATTTTTGATAACTTGTAAAGAATCTGGGTTTATATCTTCTACTCCCTCAGGAGCTTCTTCTTTAAATAATCTGTCATAAAGCCTTACTTCTACTGTTTTAGCCTCTTTAGCACTAACCCATTGGATAGCACTTTTGACTTTGATACCACTAGTATCTGAGCCACTTTTAGAGTCAGGGTGATACTCTGCTTTTATCTCTACTATATTGCCATTAGTGTCTTTTATCACTTCCTTACAAGAAATGATATATCCATGTCTAAGACGTACAGGTTGCTCTGGTGTAAGACGGAAGTAACCCTTTGGCGGATTCTCCATAAAGTCATCACGTTCTATATAAATGTCCTTAGAGAAAGGTATCTTTCTCGAACCTTCTTTTGGTACATCATGTGGATAGTATGAAGCTTCAATCTCTTCACTCCCCTCATAGTTTACGATGGTTACTTTGAGTGGATCAAGCACACATAGTACACGTGGTACTTTTGTATTGAGATCATCTCTTATAGAAAATTCAAGCTGTGCAACATCCACCATAGAGTTTGCTTTTGCTATACCTATACCATCACAAAAATTCAAAATAGACTCTGGCGTATAACCTCTTCTTTTGTATCCAGCGATTGTTGGCAGACGAGGGTCATCCCAGCCACTAACTTGTCCACCTTCAACCAATTCTAAAAGCTTTCTTTTACTCATAACCGTATAGTTAATATTCAGTCTTGCAAACTCATACTGGTAAGGTCGTGGTGGTTTTAACCCAAGCGTATCAAGTACCCAATTATAAATATCACGGTTGTTTTCAAACTCTAATGTACAAATAGAGTGAGTAACGCCTTCAATATAATCAGCTAAGCAGTGAGCAAAGTCATACATTGGGTAAATAGACCACTCATCTCCTGCTCTAAAGTGATGCGCATGTCTGATACGATATAAAAGTGGATCTCGCATTTTCATATTAGCAGCAGACATATCGATCCGTGCTCTTAATACGTGTTCACCATCTTTAAATTCACCCTTTTTCATTCTTTCAAAAAGGTCTAGGTTCTCTTCAATACTACGCTGGGCATATTTGCTGCGTCTTCCAGCCTCTGTAACAGTCCCACGATATTCACGTATCTCTTCTTCAGTTAGACTATCAACGTATGCCTTGCCCATTTTAATGAGTTCAACGGCGTAATCGTATAACTTAGGGAAGTAATCAGAAGTAAAATGTACACTATTACCCCAGTCAAATCCAAGCCACTGCACAGCATCTTTAAGAGCCTCAACATATTTCGTGTCTTCTGTAGTTGGATTGGTATCATCCATTCTAAGGTTACAGTGACCATGATAATCACGAGCAATACCAAAATTTATAACGATAGACTTAGCGTGTCCAATGTGTGGGAAGCCATTAGGCTCTGGAGGAAATCTTGTAACAACCTCTTTATACTTGCCTGACTTCAAGTCCTCTTCAACTATTGTACGTAAAAAATCTTTGCTCTTGCTCATTATAATTAACCCTTTTGATATTTGAAACTTATTTGTGGTATTTTATCTAATTAGAGCTTGTTGCATCTTAGCTAAAGTTTTATAAACTTTTTATCCTTCGCGTTAATTAAGATCTTGAATTAGCATTCTTTCTTCTTCCAATGAAAGGTAACGCCACTTACCACTTTCGATATTGAGTTTAAAACTGCCAATGCTGATTCGTTTCAATTCTAACACCTTTAAGGGTGTCCCGAATTTTGGGTCTTTCATCGCCCCAAAAAGTCGGCGGATATGCCTATTTTTCCCCTCGTCAATTACTATCCTGAGTTTTGTTTTCGCACCGCCCATACCTATTTTTTCAACTACAAGAGCTTTTAGTAGGTCACCCTTACTTTCCACTCCTTTCTTAGCCTCTGCAATATGTTCGTCTGTTACGTGGCCCCTGACCCATATTTCGTACACCTTAACGCAATTTCCCGGTCTGGTCAATGCGTCGCCGACTTTGCCGTTGGTTGTAAATAATAGAAGTCCCTTAGATTCTAGATCTAAGCGTCCAATGGGCATCCATCCGTCATCAAAAACCCAGTCGGGTAAAAGATCATAAACTGTTTTTCGCCCAAGTTCGTCAGATCGTGTGACCACATAACCCTTAGGCTTATTAAGTGCTAACAGTTTTTTCGAATCGTTCGCTGTGTTATTCATTAGGTGTATTCCTTAGTTATTTTTGATGAACCCTTAAATTAAGATCGTTTCCAAAAGCGTAAATTTCAGAAAGAATTACTATGTAGTAGATCTCACAAGTGTACTTTGGGATATTTAGTTATCCTAAATCATTTTACACTCCATTTTATTTAAAATTTCCAAGGTCTTAGTCACATCATAAATAGCACTATGATACTGTTCATCATCAAATTCTATATTGTAATATTTACAAGTCTCAATAAGTTTTGGGTTTTTTATATTACCCCTAATGTTGGTCGCTTTAACAATTTTTTTATTTTCTTTCATAGTACAGAAATGATTTTCAAATGAGAGCAACTCTCCAATATGTCTTAATTCAAATGATATGTTATGCGCTACCAATGTTTTAGTGTTTTTGCAAAACGCTACAAAGTCCGTATCATCTTCAAAGTACTCTTCATAGGTTACGCTTTTTCTTAATCTCTCAAGTCTATCTGGAGATAGTTTATGTACGGCTAGAGCATGAGGGTTTACTTCATATTCCGAGAAATAATAACGATGAAAAGTATCTAGAACTTTATATTCATTGTTTACTTTCTTAACACGAAAAGCGGCTACTTCTATAACATCATGTATATTTGCTGAGTTTGTTTCAAAGTCTAAAATTATCATAGTGATATCATATCTAGATTGTATTTAACTAATCGTAACGTTAATAAGAAATTTGAATCAAGTGTAGCCCTCTCGACTTGGCTCTGGAACTGATCTTTTCTTCTTTGTGATTTGCCAGTGCTTCACTAATATCACTCAGGCTAAGCTGGTTTCTCCCGCGTGCAAATAAAGCACCCGCAATATACCGAACCATGTACCTTAAAAAACCTTCGCCAACGATCTTAAGATAGTAAACTTTATTGCCAAACGTTGAAGGTTGAGCTTCCACTATTTCACAGCTGAGAATAGTACGGAAGGTTGAACTCATATTGGTGTCTCGTTTTGCGAAGCTATAGAAATCATGTTCGCCAATGAAAAGTTTACAGGCTTGTTGCATGCGTTCTATATCAAGTGACCCTCTAGTTGAAGCTTTACTATTAGAGGGGATATGTGCAACGGTATCATTGAGAACCGGGTTGTAGACTGTGTCCGTACAAAAGTAATAATGATACTCTTTGCTCTTGCTGTCCTTATTCGGATTAAACTCTGCAGCACAGGGTTCGCATTGCAGGATACGTATATCATCGGGCAATAGTGAATTCATACCAAGCAGAAGTTTTTCTGATTCGATTGCTAGGGCAATAGTGATTTTTATAACTTGCCCCTGCGCGTGGACACCAGCATCGGTCCTGCTTGCAGTGGAAATAGTACAGCTCTGAAAGTTACAGATTTTTTTGAGTATTTGGTGGATGCTTGCTTCTATTGTAGGTTTATGTTCGGTAGGCTTTTGTTCACTTGTACCTATGTCTTGCCAGCCAAAGTAGCTTGTGCCCTTATATGAAATTACGAGACGATGATGGTACATATATATTTCCAATTTTGTCCTTCTTTTGCTTTATTTTTTATATTATTAGTATATCAAAAATGTCTGCCTATTTCTAAAAAGTATACAATTATAAAAATTGCTTATGTCCTTTTAGTCGGTGATGAGCCAATATTTGGACAAAGTGTTCCTCTATTTGTTTATTTATGGCAATAGTCGGTCATCTTTCCTGTTTATAAAACCTTATAAAATAAATATATAACTTTATTAGGTTTTCTATTTTGACTTTGGCAGATGTGCAAGAGTAGGTTATAATATGTTAGAGGGAGGTTGGCATGAACACAGCTATCTATCATATCTCACTTATAGACCTTCTATGGGTTATGATACCTGTTGCTATAGTTATAGTGATCTATATGAGATGGACACAAGACAGAGCAACACTCTTTTATGCACTTTTCAGAATGCTCATACAGCTTATCCTTATAGGGTATGTATTGACCTATATTTTTTCTTCTAACTCTCCTTATCTTGTCGTTTTAATACTCTCTGTAATGTTGATCGCTGCAAGTGTTATTTCTTTGCGTCCACTTCAAAAGCAACAAAAGTCACTCTACTTCTATGCTTTTGTTTCCATTTTTTTGGGTGGGATCTTTACGTTAATGATGGTGATTTTCGGTGTACTCGATCTAAACCCTTGGTATGAGCCTAGATTTCTCATCCCCTTGGCAGGTATGATATTTGCAAACTCGATGAATGCAGTGAGTCTTGCTGCTGAGCGGTTTGAGAGTGAGGTAGAGAGAGAAAACAGTTATAGTGATGCAAGAGCTACTTCCTACAAAGCAGCACTCATCCCCATCGTCAATGCACTCTTTGCTGTAGGGTTGGTATCTCTGCCAGGGATGATGACAGGGCAAATACTTTCGGGGGTTGACCCTTTGATTGCTGTACGTTATCAGATGATGGTGATGTTGATGATACTGGGTTCAGCAGGGATATCAGTAGCGATCTATTTGATGTTTTTAAAAAAAGATATAGAAAGGATAAGAAAATGAAACTAGGTATAGTAATTTACTCACATGATCCTGAGACGGTATGGAATGCATTTCGCTTGGGGGTATTTTCTTTAAAAAAGAGTGATGAAGTCAAAGTCTTCTTGCTGGCAAAAGGGGTTGAATGTGAATCTTTGGATACAGAAAAGTTCAGTGTCACTAACGAGATGAAACTATTTGTAGAGTCTGGAGGTGAGATAATTGAGACATCTCATATCGATTCGATTTCTTACTTAAAAATTTAGGCTCAATTTATAATAAATCTCTTATTATA
>NATJ01000041.1 GCA_002085305.1 Epsilonproteobacteria bacterium 4484_65
CTTTATTAATATTTAGAAGGTAGAATATAGAAAGAAAGTGAGTTATTCTAATATAAGAGGGGTTTCATGATAGAAATATCAAATCTTGACTTTTTTTCTGAAAGTGAAGAAAAGAAAAATAGACATCAAATAGATATATTTACGCATCTTGAAAAAAAGAATATTTTAAATCATCTTAATGAGCAGAGACTTTCTCGTCAGAAAAATGAAAAGATACAAAAAGAACGATTTGAAAATAAAAAGATCTATATGATACAAAATAAACAGTATTATAAAATTATTGATATGAAACGTGCTTATTATCTGGAAGTGGAGAGTTGTAAAAATATTTCTTATGCTCAATCTATTGTATTGCTTTACACTTATACATTTGCTACTATGACAGCACGAAAGGGACTTGCAAAGATAGACAAAGCGACAGAAAGAATACTTATCTCCAATGATGCTTTACGTGTTTATTTTAAACCATATGCTCTGGAAGAAGAGCGTTAAATTCTTTGTATTCTTGCATATATAAACCATAGGAGATATTAGTGTATTTTGTTTATATACTTAAATGTGCTGATGAGACTCTTTATACGGGTATTACTACAGAGTTGGAACGTCGCATAGAGGAGCATAACAGCTCAGATAAAGGGGCAAAATATACACTTGTTAGAAGACCTGTAAGATTAGTTTACAGTGAAGAATATCCAGATAGGAGTACGGCTTCTAAAAGAGAGTATGTAATTAAAAAAAAGATGAGCAGGGCAGAGAAATTGAAGTTGATAGGAGCCAATTAAAACTCAAACCCTCCACCTGCACCTTTACTCATACTGTCGTAAACTGCTTTGATATAAGAGTCCCGAACTTCACAGTCAAGTAGTTTTTCACAACTCATGCAACTTTTTACCTGATGTTCTTCTTGACAGACTTTAAGTTCAGCTTTTTTTTGTTTGAGAGCTATCTTCCATTCATCAAGTACTTCTTCAGACATTATGCTTTAACTCCATACGCCTCTTTGAGAGCATTTATCTCATAGTTTGAACCAAAGAAACATGGACTGGTATCGTGTGGGTGTTCAGGGACAAGTTCCATAAGTCTTATACCCTTATCGTCAACTGCCTGACCACCGGCTTGTTCAAACATAAAGGCAAAAGGGATCACTTCAAAGAGTTGTCTGAGTTTCCCGTCGGGTTTATCTGAAGTACCGGGGTAAGAGAATATTCCACCGCCTTTGAGGAGTATTTGGTGAAGATCCGGAACCATACCGCCAGAGTATCTGAGGCGGTACCCTTCAGCAAAAAGACCATCTACAAATGTTTTATGATGCCCACTCCAATTTTGCTGTGTACCTCCTGGAGCATTGAGTTTACCTTTTTCCTCAAGTTTTATTTCCTCGAGGAAATCAAAAAGTCCATCATTGGCTCTATAGTGTAAAGGAGTTTCATCTTTTGTAGCAAGCAGAAGTTCGATACGAGGACCATAAACCACATAGGCAGCAGCAACAAGATTCTCACCTTTGAGTTCACCTTCGTAGATACCAAAGATAGTCCCTACAGAGAGGTTGACATCTGCGAGACTTGAACCATCCAGAGGGTCATAACAGATCGTATATTTCCCATCACTATGAAGTTCTAAAACCCCTTCTTTTTCTTCACTTACCAATGATTTGACAAGAGAGATATCTTTAAAAGCCTGTTCTATGATATAGTCACACCTAACATCTAACTTGAGTTGGTCTTCACCTGAAGAGTTTTCACTGTCACTGTACCCTAAATCTTCAGTTTTGATCGCATGGTCTATCTTGATCGCAACTTTTTTAATAGTGTCAAATATACTTAGCATTTATATCTCCTTTTGTTTATATGTTTTTAGCATTATGCTTGATCCACTCTATGATCTGAGCAGTATCATTAAGGTCAAGTATATCTATATCTTTCGGTATGGTATACTGTGCTAGGTTGATCGTTTCATCCACAGCAATAGCTTCACTGCAATCAAAGTAACTTTCATCTATCTTATTTCTGAAGATTGCTATACGCGGCAGAGGAAGTGTTTTAAGACCCTCTACAAGTAAGATATCAAAGTCATTTATCATTGCTACGATATCATTGAGTGTCTTTTCTCTCTGAGAAAAGTATGTAGTACGTGTAGGCGAAGTCACAACAACTTCGGCACCTGTCCTGGAAAACTTATAACTGTCTTTACCTTCGACATCAAACACAGCTTTGTCTTTAGGATCATTTTTTATGATAGCAACTTTTTGCTTTTCTATAAGTACTTTTGCTACTTTCTCCACAAGCGTGGTTTTCCCACTACCTGATGGACCTGTAAATGCTACTGCAACTCTTTTGTTCACACATAAACCTTTAGTTAAGTTATTTCAATTATACTTAAAACTTTATTGAAACTATGTTAAAATCTTCACAATTATAAAGGAGAGCAGATGCGTAATATCATATTGACACTTAGTGCGATGGCTCTCCTTGCAGGTTGTACCTCCAAAGAAGAAAAAGCACTGATGGAAGCCTATGAGACAAAGAAGTCTTATCATCAACAACTCCAAAAAACAGAAAAAACACAACTTTATGATGGAAATAATACTAAAGCACTACTGACTGCAACTTACCTCAATGAACAAAATGTAGATAAAGAGTATAAACCAGATGAAGTTTTTATAGTGGGTATTTATATAGAAGAGATGGAAGAGGATTCATTTGATCAGGAAGAATACAGTCTAACACTTAATGGCTCTGCCCCTAAAAGCATTCAGGAATTGGCAGCAGGTGATCCTTTATTGAAACATATCTCTTTTGTATCAGAGTGGAATTATTTCTATCTTATTACTTTTCCCCATACTTCAAGCAAAAGTTTTAAATTGGTCTTTGAAAGTGAACTGTATGGCAAAGGTGAGTTACACTTCGCCAAAGTGGCAAAGTATGTATTGACGAAAGAAGCATTTTAGAAGGTAATATTATCTAAATCTATCTGTCTCTGCGGGGTTCGTCAATGTTTTTATAAATGGCAGGAGACGTGTTGATTTGCCAAGTTTATTAAGATATATAACATAGTTTGTGAGGACACGTTTTCCATACTCCCTGGCCTCTACATTGGTCATTTTCTCCATACTCAAATAAGGTTCAAATGCACCCGTTCTAAAATAGTTAGGTTTTTTAATGAGCCTTTTTGTAAAGCCTATACCTCCATTATATGCATAGGCTACAAAAAGTGGATGATAGAGATACTTGTTCAGATAATCAAGATGGAAGTCTGCATATTCTATAGCCTTGTAAGGGCTGAACATCATATCTAGATCCATATGCTCTCCTTTTTTCTTTGCAATGTGCTCGATGAGAAAAGGCATGAATTGCATCATGCCAAGTGCAAAAGAACGTGAAACAGAAGCAGGGATAAATCGACTCTCTTGTCTCGCAATAGCATAGATGAGAGCTTGCCGTTTTTTTGAAAACTGTTTCATACTTTTTCGGTAAGGCATAGGGAAATAGGATTTTTGGTAGTTACATGCTTTGGCTTTTAGGTATGTATGCATACCAATGGTTGCCTGAGACTCACAATCGTCTGCAAGATCATCCAGGTCTGCATCAGGATGATTCATTTTAGCTTTCATTTTGGCCCAATCTATAGGATCTTTGGCATCAATCCCAAAAACACGGCTTTTATTTACACGAGGGGTGATGATTGTTTTAGGGTATTTACTATGGGTGATATCAGCTGCCAAAAGAGTATACATATTAATATGATAACTCTCTTTTATTTTCTTAAGATATTTTTTCTCTTTTGTTAAAAGATAAAGCCAAAAGAGTGCTTTATCTTTTTCCCATCGCTTGGTATACAGTCTGTGTGCCTGATGAAAATTGGTAATGGCTTTTTGAAGTTTTTTACGTTCTACCATCTTGATACCTTCATTAAAAAGACTATTTGCCTGTGCTCTCTGTTTCCAGGCGTTTTTATCTTTAGCAGCAGTTTTAAAAAGAGGAGGTTTAGGAGTTAAACGAGCATTTTTGCCGGTTTTCTTTTTATAGGCAACTTTGAGTTTTTTGTTTAAACGGTCAGCATCCTGGATAATAGCCTTTGCTTCTCTTGTTGTAGTATTTTTTTGAGTGAGAAAACGCCAAATATAGTAGTCTTTTTCAACACTTTGAGGCATTTTATGTACTTCTGAATAGGTATATGACTTAGCTTCAAGAGTAGCAGTACTTAAAGTAAAACCAGCAATAAGTGTTAAAAGTAGAAACTTTATTTTCATCACTTACCCTAAAACTGCACGCATCATAAAGTTATCGAGCAATTGCAGTCCCAAGATGATAACCAGTGGAGACAGGTCTACTCCTGAGAAGACAACAAATGGCATTTTCCGTCTGATGAAGTCAAGAACAGGCTCTGTTAAACGATACAGTATTTGTACTATGGGGTTATGTGGGTCAGGACGTACAAAGCTGAGCAGTGCAGCGATAATGACTATCCAAATGTAAAGATTCATTACGGTGTGTAGGGTTTGTACGATGGCGTATATAAGTGCACTCATGAGGCTACCTCCAGTAGATAAGATTTGATAAGTGGATAAATGTCACTAAGTTCCGGACCATGTTCGGCACCTGTGAGTAAAAGTCTGAGAGGATTAAAGAAGTTTTTGTCTTTTAGTCCACTCTCTTTCATGATATAAGATTTAAATTCGTCAAAAGTATTGATCATCGGTGCATCTGCGATGATTTTTTCCATGATACGCATCTGTTCTCCCCATTCACTGTCAAAGTTTTTAGGTGCAAAGATAGCTTTGATCTTACTTTCAAGCTCATTGGTCGTACTTGCTTCTTCAAGGTAGATCTTAGCCAATTTACCGATGTCTGCATCTGCAAACCCAAAGAGAGAGGAGAGTCTTTTATCATCCATCAACTCAAGGTGTTTACGGTTGATAAAACGGAGTTTATCAATGTCGAACTTGACTGGAAACTTTGAGATGTTTTCAAGCTTGAACCACTCCAGTGCTTCAGGCATCGTAAATATCTCAGTAGGTGCTTTATTCCCCAAGAGTATAAGATAGTTGGCAATGGCATCAGGGATAAAGCCCTGTTCAAAGAGCCATTTCACAGAACTTGCATCGTCTCTTTTACTCATCTTCTTTCCCTCTGCATTGAGGATGATAGGCAGGTGTGCATACTCTGTCTCTTGATCATACCCTAAAAGTTGTTTGATGTGTTTCTGTTTAGGTGTGTTGGAGAGGTGGTCCTCTCCTCTTATGATGAGGCTTACACCAGAGATCATATCATCACAGGCACAGGCAAAGTTGTACGTAGGGGTACCATCTTCTCTAAGAATGACAAAGCTGTCTACTTCATTGGGAGCAGTCTCTATGTCTCCCTTGATAAGATCATGGTTGGTAATAGGTGCATCCGGTGTTTTGATGCGGATCACAAATGGTATTTTATCCTCTTTGAGTTTGACTAACTCTTCGGCACCTACATAAGAACAACGACCACTGTATCGGTAAGTAACTCTGTTTTTCTTTGCATCTTCTCTGTCAGCTTCCAATTGTTCAGGTGTACAGGTACAGACAAAAGCTTTTTTCTCTTCAAGCAGCCTGATAGCAAGTGTTTGGTGCATGTGTAGGTTTTCACTCTGATGACTCACAGAAGCATGAGGCAGTGCAAATTTCTCCAAGATCTGCAGGATCTCAGTATCTTTTCCCGCAATGTTGCGCTCTTTGTCTGTATCTTCTATACGTATAATGAAATTGACATCTTTTTGTTTCGCGACCATATAGTTAAAAATGGCTACACGTAGGTTTCCTATGTGCATATCACCAGTAGGTGAAGGGGCAAATCTTAGCATTTGTTTGACTCCAATAATGGTTGATATATATTGAATGATATTATAGGGTTTTTTACTGAAATAGGGATAAAATAGAACGAAGATCAAGATACAGGATTTTATCCTAAATAATAATCCAAAGTAAACGTCATATCTTCATCTAACTCAAGATTGTTTCTCATCCATTTGATATAGCCCATATCTTCACCTGAAATTTCATTGATATCTCTACCTTTGTATTTTCCAAATTTAAATGTTTTCATCAGCACAGGAGTTTGGGTAAGTTCTGCTAGTTGTTCCATAGGGTTTAGGCCGGGAAATTGCTCTTTTGTGAGCGTAACAAGCTTGGAGAGAAGTAATTTCATTACTACAACATCACCGATGGCATCATGTGCTTTGATGGTAATGCCAAGTTTAGCTGCTTCTGCCTGTTCTGTTTTGTAAAGTTCTAATGCATAACGTAAATATTGCAAACGATGGTAAGGCATATCAGGGAGAAGATGTTTAGCACAACGTAGAGTATCGATAAGTGTATAATTGTTTTCAAAACCCTCTTTTTGAAGCATGGACAAGTCAAAACTGATATTGTGTGCAATAAGATAATTCTCTTTTTGGTTTAACTCTACTACTTTTTTAGAAAAGGCTGTTTCACTGTAAGGAGGTTGATTTTCAATAACATCAGGCGTAATATTATGCACTTCCATCGCTTCAAGACTGATAGGTAAAGGTGCAGAACAAAGTTCATCGTATACTTCTATATTATCTTTACTTGAAACAATCATTGCACCTATTTGTATGATACGGTCTTGTTCTTGATTTCCGGTAGTTTCTGTGTCGAAAAGTATGTATTTTGCCATGAGTAGCCTTATTCAGTTTATGTTAAAAATAGTACCGTTTTTTTCTGTAGTTTTTGCCTAATTAATAACAAATGGATATAATACTTCTCATATACATAAATACAGGAACGTAAATGAATGTTGATGCACAACTTATAGAGCACATGATGAACCCTAAGAACTATGGTACTTTAGCAGGTTCCAATGCAGAAGGAATAGGGAAGAACCCCGAAAACGGAGAAAAGGTAGCTGTCTATCTTAGAGTGGCTACAGATGATGATGGAGCATATATTGAAGATATTGCTTTTCAGGCCATAGGATGTACAACAACTGTTGTAGCTGGATCTATGATAACAGAAGAGGCAAGAGAACTTAATATTAACGGTGTGAGAAATCTTATAGAAGCAACGATGAAACTACTGGACAGACTTCCTGCAGAAGATGCGGCGTGTTCAGAGATGGTGGCCTTGGCACTTGGAGCAGCTGTAGACACATATGAAAAACGTATAGAAGATCCTGACTTTCCAGTGATCACTTATACGGTTTCAAACAGTTGTGTACCCAAAGAAGAAGACCAGCAAGAGGAAGAAGTATGAAAACATTAATGATAAAAACACATGAAGCTTGGCTGGAAATGCTTATGGCAGGATTTATGAGTAAAACAGAAAATAAACA
>NATJ01000042.1 GCA_002085305.1 Epsilonproteobacteria bacterium 4484_65
AGCGGTCAGGGAACAAAAGCATTTAACCCTACCAAATATGATGCAGCATCATTTGCAAAGATGAGAGAAGAACTTAAAAAAGAGTTTATTACAAAAGGAAAAGGGGTTGTTATACAAGGACAAGCTAAAGGAGATGTAGACGAGAGTATACGTATTTTAAGTATTGCTGCAGCCTATGGCGGGATGCATGACAATATCAATATGTATTTTAACTCTCCTATGATGGATCCTAAAAAATGTTATGCAACAACCTTTAAAGACCCAAAAGTGAAAGACTTCTTCTCGTTTACAATGTATGACAAAGATGGTTACCTCATGGATGGTATTACTGCTCAAAATTCATATAACATGAAGCCAAATACAGATGGTACTTTCACTGCACACTTCAACTGTGGAAAAGATGCCATTAACAATCTAGATTCAGGTGGTCTTGAATACAACTATATGGTCCGTGCTTATGGCGCAACTGACAAGGTTAAGGCTGGTAAATGGAACCCTATAGAAAATACTAAAGTTATTGAAAAGATACGATTTGGTGATCATAGTCTCAGTCGGTAGTGAGATGAGAACAGTGGAAGCAGGGTGGATATGAGAATATAGAACAGTCGGGTCATCAGGGAGCATGTTTGTTATAGGTACAGGTACAGCCTCTGCAATAGATATTTCAAAAGCACCGAAAATGAAAATGACAACAGATATCCCATCTGGACTTTTAACTCCCGACCATATGAAAACAAAAATTGGTGAGTTAAATTCTGATGATGGTGTTCCTACCGTTGAAACGGCAGAAAAGATTTATGATTATCTTGATTTTCAACACGGAGTTACTGCTTTTCTAAGCGGTATTCAGGTTGCTTCTATGGAAGCTATGAGAAAAGGTCTCCTCACTTTTGGACCTGCCAATAAAACAGGTATTCTGTTTGAAAACCTTATGGATTCAAAAGCACTTTGGCTTACACCTAACACTACAAGCGTTTATATGGTTATGTGGTTGCAACTTGATGGTGAACCTTACGTTTTAGAGACTCCGGCAGATGTACTGGGAATCATTGATGATCACTGGTTTAAATATGTTGCTGACTTTGGTAGACTCGGAGATGACAAAAATAAGGGCGGTAAATTTCTAATTGTTCCTCCTGGATACAAGGGAGAGATTCCTGAAGGTTACATTGTTAAACACACTAACACAAATGGAAACTGGGTTATCTGGAGAGGGTTCCAAAAAGATGGCAGTCCTAAACCAGCTATTGACTTGACAAAGAAAGTGTTTAAAGCATATCCTCTTTCTCAAAAAGACAATCCACAGCCAATAAATTTTGTGAATGCTTCAGGTGTGTTCAATAACACTATCCACAACATGGATATTACAATATATGACGAAATCAATGCAGTGGTTCAAGCAGAACCGTCTATTGGACAAAATCCTGAGATACTTGGGTATTTTGCTTCAATCGGTATTGAAAAAGGAAAAGAGTTTAAGCCAGACGCTCGTATGAAAAAGATACTGACAGAATCAGCAAAAGTTGCCTCTGTAACAGCACGTACTTTGATTTCTAGACCTAGAGATGAAGCATTTTTACTCTTCCCTAAAAACAGTAAAGTATGGACTAACCCATTTGTGGGTGGTAGTTACAAATTTGAAGTAAATGGTGCAAGTTTACTTGATGCACGTGCAGCTTTCCATTTCTTCGCTACAGGTATCACACCGGCAATGGCTAAGAAGATTATCGGTAAAGGTTCTAAATATGCAGTAGCATATCTTGATAAAGAGATGAACCCTTTTGATGGTGGGAAGACATACACGGTAAATATTCCGGCAAATGTACCAATGAAAGATTTCTGGTCATTTACACTTTACAACAACCAGACACGCGCAATGCTACAAACAGACCAACGTTTTCCTGGACTAGATTCAAACAAAAAAGGTCTTGTAACAAATAAAGACGGTTCAGTTGATGTATATTTTGGTCCTACACCTCCAAAAGGACATGAAAGTAACTGGATTCAAACCATTCCTAACAGAGGATGGAACATGTTGTTCCGTGTATATGGTCCACTTGACCCATGGTTCGACAAAGCATGGTACCCTGGTGATCCTGAACTAGTAAAATAGTAACAATAGTACTGCCCTTTATTATGGGGTAGTACAAATTATGACTCCCCCTAAAAGACACATCAAAAGACAATATGAGGAGATACGAGGAAAACATTAAGTGAAAAGGATTCATTTGTATCGTAGAGTCATTCTTTACTGGAAACTAGTAAAAGAATCTATTATCAGCTTTGCCGATAAGGATATATTGACACATGCAGCGGCAATATCTTACTACACTGTTTTTTCTTTACCTTCTATGCTACTCATCGTACTTTGGACTGCTGCACAGTTTTATAGAGAAGATGCTGTGCATGAAGCTATATTTGAAAAAGTCACAGAATTACTCGGAAAACAAGCTTCTGATCAAATCATGTCAACCATACAACAGATGAGTATAGAGGAGCCTACATGGTTCTCTACCACCATAGCTATAGGAATACTTCTCTTTTTTGCAACAACAGTATTTGATGCTATGAGAACAGCACTCAATACCATAGATAAAGTAAAAGCACCCTCTTCTTTGAAAAAAAATATATGGATGCTACTTCGCCTACGTATTATTGGCTTTGCACTTTTAATAAGCATCTCTTTTTTCTTACTTGTTTCCTTGACACTAGATGTTATGCTCTCCACACTTAGTATCTATTTATTTGATTGGCTAGGTGAATGGTCTAAATACTTTTTACTTCTTGATAAGTTTCTTTTAGATTTTTTTGCCACAACACTTATTTTTGCACTTTATTTTCGCTATTTACCTGATATTAGATTAAAGTGGTCCGTTGTATTTTTTGGTGCAGGATGGACTTCTGTTTTATTTGTAGCAGGTAAAGGCTTGATTGCATTATTAATCAGCAACAACCAGATCGTTGATCTTTATGATGCTGCGGGAAGTTTGTTGATATTGATGCTTTGGGTATATTATGCTTCCATTATATTTCTGTTTGGTGCAACATTTACTTTCTCCTATGCAAGTAAAAAAGATTTAATGGAAAAACAAGGCAAGGATTAATTTATGATTAAAGGCAATGAATACAAAAAACCCCTTCTTCTTTTAAATATTGTATCTCTTTTAGTTTTTATTTTTATATTTTATTGTGTGACTAAAGGAAACTGCCTTACAGCTATAGATGAGTGGGTAAATACACATATAGTAGACATACAAACTCCTTCTTTAACTACAACTCTTGCATTCATTACAAATTTATCTGGTCTTGTAGGAAATAGTATCTTTGCAATTTTTGCCATACTTTTTTTAAGCTATAAAAAGTGGTATAAGGAACGGCTTTTTTATCTTCTATCATTTTCTGGTGCAGTCATTTTATTTGGTGGCATTAAGCAGATAGTCGCACGTGCACGTCCGCACTCAGATCTTATAGAAGTCATTAACTATTCATTCCCCTCTGGACACTCTATATTAACCATGACTACATCATTGTTAGTGTATTTTATTTTTGTAAAAAAACAGACCTCTTCCTTGGCTAAAAATAGCCTACTTGCTGTCTGTATTGCATGGGCGATATTTATTGCTTTTACGCGTGTTTACTTGAATGTACATTGGTTAAGTGATATAGTCGCAGGACTAACTCTTGGTATTTTTTGGGTTACATTTATGAGATTGTATTTTGTTGGGGTGAAGACACCCCATGAGAAGTATGTATAGATTTATTTACTGATATGTAATAATCTTTGGCATATCATCTACTAGTTTGTTACTCACTTTTTCAAGACCAAGTACCTGTTTTGGTGTCATTCTCGGTTTATCTTGTTTGTAAAAGACTTTAAATCCACCTACAACTTTTGCCGCACGTGCATCCGTATAAAGACCATTATAGGTTTTGATTTTTAATGATGGACTACCATGCCCATCAAGGTGCATCGCCAGGTGTACTCTGTCTGTGTATCTGATGGCTTTTTTGTTTGTGACCATGTGCCCAGTAAACATGTGCACCAAAAGAATCTTATCTTCTTTAATACCATTTGCCTTAATATAGTTTTTCATCATATCTTGGACTTCATTTATCTGTTGACCTGTAATTGAACCTATCTTTTTACCTGGACGTACAGATAGGTTATCTACGGAGAATTCTGGATCTACAGCAATGTGTACATTGTCATATTTAAGGTATTTGAGGAGGGGTTTTACGGACTGTGCAGGTGTTCTTTCCCCTAACTGTACATCAATGAAAACAACGATTCCATTTTTCTGTGCAGCAGTGATATATTCCAGTAATGTTTTTTGATTAAGGGTAATAACATACTTACCATTTTTTCCCGGAGAAGCTGTTGCCATTTCATAGATAAGGTCAAAACCGGGAGTAACATGTTTACCATTACCCAATGCCTTTTCGTACACCTTGGCTTTTTCTTTTGCCATTTGAATGGTTTTTTCTAAAGATTGTTGTCCTAAAGTACCCATGGTTTTTACATGAGGGCGACCATAAAGTGCTACAATCATATTGTAATCAGAAGGAAGTATTCTGAGGCTCTCATTTGTACTGCTCATATCTGAGGCTGCGTGTAACATACTGCCCATTAAAAGAGGAAGCAATACTCTTTTTGTTAATTGTGTTATTTTCATTATATGTGAATCCTTGTTTTTTTAAATTTAAAGATTATAGCAAGTAATACTTGAACTGTCTATCCTAAAAACGAATAAATTATTTTTTAGCTATAGCATGTAATAAATCACGTAAAAATTTCGCAAAACGGATAGACAAAAAAAGCAGAAACTGCTATAGTATTACTAAAAGGGCACATCTAAAAACCCTGCATGCCCATAACACAGAAAGATATCAAATGCAAAAAGCGTGGCCTATTAACCAATTTCTCATACTTGTTACCAGTATCTCTATTCTCTTTGTCATCATGAAGTATGCAGCAGGTCTTTTAGCACCATTTTTCATCTCTATTGCTTTCGCGATCGTACTTTCCCCTTTGCTGACTGCACTTCAGAAAAGACGTATCCCTAAGATCATTTCACTCATCTTAATTATTTTTATCTCCAGCATACCCACACTTATTCTTGGCGGATACATAGCATCTGAAGCACAAGAGTTTGCTACAAACTTTCATACCATGAAAACAGAATTTGAAAGTACTTTGACAAAAACGATACTGAAACTACAAAACTTTGGGCTCAGCGTCAATCAATCAGATATAGAAGCAATCTTTGCAAAAAGTAATCTCACAGGGATTGTGAAAAATTTGGCTTCTCAAACCAGTACACAGTTTTCCAATATTTTCCTCATCCTCTTTACTGTAGCTTTCATGCTTATGGAGTCACAATACATTCATCATAAAGTACAAAAAATCCTTTCTAAAAGTAAAATAGAGCTTGAAGACGGTATGCGGATCATTGCCAAGATCAACACCTATTTTATCATTAAAGTTAAAACCTCTTTAGTGACTGCACTTTGGGTACTGGCCGTACTTTGGTTTTATGACATTCATTACTTCTACCTCTGGGCAGCACTGGCATTTTTCCTGAACTTCATTCCTGTAGTAGGATCCATATTGGCAGCTGTACCACCCATTATACTTGCACTCATGGAGCAGGGGATGATGACTGCACTTTGGGTAGGACTTTGGTATATAACAATCAACATGGTCATCGGAAATATTCTTGAACCACGTATCATGGGGAAAGGGCTTGGCCTGTCAGCACTGGTCATCTTCCTCTCTATGACACTTTGGGGCTGGATACTTGGTCCCACAGGTATGATACTCTCCGTGCCTCTTACCATGGCAATGCAATTTCTTTTTGCACAATACAAAGAGACCGAATGGATCTCACTGATGTTAAGCGACTACGGCGAAAGCCCTATGCAAGAAGGCACTATAAAAGAAAACCCCGTCAAAAAGGAGACATAAAATGGCAAAAATAACGATGCATAAAGAACTTGATATGTTACGAGAAGAGGTAGAGCTTCTACGGAAACAGAAGGCAATACAAGAAAAAGAAGCAGCAGCCATAGAGAAAAAAGAGCAAGTGGCTGAACAAAAAGAGATCGCTGAAGCCAAAGAGAAAGCAGAAAAGATCATGACTTCTCTGGATGAGGGAAAGACCGATGCAAAAGAGGCTCTGGATCAACTGATGGATACGATTAAGAATGACTATGAAAATCTATCGCCGACTTCGGCTATTGTGCTTTTCGCACTGGGTGCTGCCTTTGGACATGCACTCAGTTCAAAATAAAGGAGACCCCTATGAGTGAAGAATTTAATGCAAAAATAAAATTACTGATCAAAAGTGAAAAAGCACTTTTGAGTTTGGAAATGAAGAAAAAGAGCCAACAGACTGTGTGGATCGCACTTGCCCTTGTTGCTGTACTTGTCACACTGATAATGGTCAATATTACCACTTATCTCTATCTTTCCAGCACGCATACGCCACTTGAAGCAGCAACTATACTGACAGGGATGAATATTGCCGTTGCCGTGCTCTTCTTTGTACTGGCTTCCAGACAAACCGTAGGTGCAGAAGCCTCTTCCATAGAAGATATTCGTGATTTCGCCTGGGAGCAAGTCTCTAGCGATCTTGATGAAGTGAAACAACATGCCACAGACTTCAAAAATTCTGTCGTCAAAGTCAAAAAAACGGTAGATGGTTTTACAACAGGAGATGCTTTTGGCATTAAAAAAGTATTGCCAATTATCACTACCCTAATAGATTTGAACAAAAGAAGATAGGGAGTCACTTAATGGTAATGATCATTCTTAACGGCAAAAAAGCCGGCATACCCACTGTACGTGAGGCTATCTCTACCTTTCGTAATGAAGTCACTGATGTACAAGTACGTGTCACCTATGAATATGGTGATGTAGAGCGTTTTATGCTCGAAGCGGTACAAAATGGTGTCGAACGTCTCATTATCGGAGGTGGTGACGGGTCGGTAAATGAAGTCGTCAATGCCATGGCAACACTTCCCAGAAAAGCGCGACCGGAACTTGCCATTCTGCCTTTGGGTACTGCCAATGATTTTGCAACAGCTTGTGAAATTCCTCTTGAAAGCCTAGATGCTTTGCGTTTTGCTATGTCTGGTTCTTCTACACCTATAGATATTGTCAAAGCCAACGACAGACACTTTATCAATACAGCAACAGCCGGTTTTGGAGCACAAGTCACGGCAGATACACCCGTAGAATTGAAAAACTTTTTAGGTGGTGGTGCCTATACCTTGACCGGTGTACTTAAAGCAATGGATTTTGTGCCTTACAGCAGCAATATCACGACACCTCAAAATAGTTTTCAAAACCATGACGTTGTTGCTGGTGCCATTTGTAATGGAAAACAGGCAGGTGGAGGTCAGGTGCTTGCACCCAATGCTCTTATAAACGATGGGCTGCTTGATGTTGTCGGTATTTCAAAATTTACACTGATAGATATCCCTCAAGTGCTTGAAGAGATTAGATATCCTTCGAGCGAAGGTGTATTTGTACGGGCCTTCTGCCATTGACCTCATCATTCCAAAAGACAGCCCTTGTCTGAAGTAAAAAAGCCTCTGCGTGTTCTGCATTTTTCCGATACCCATGTAGACATACAAATCCGTCATATGGCATGGAAACGATGGTTTTCCAAACGTGCCATTGGGGCAATTAATCTTTTACGGGGACGAGGCAAGTATTTTGATGATGCAGAAGAGAAAATAGCAGCCCTCATAGAATTTAAAGAAGCAAACAACATTGACTTGGTTATACATACAGGAGACTACACTGCGCTAGGATTGGAAGCCGAATTGAAGTTGGCAAAAGAGCTTGTAGCACCACTTATGACTCCTCCACAACGTTATGTCACCGTACCTGGAAACCATGACATTTATGTGCATGAAGGAAACAGCCACTACCGTTTTTCAGAGCAGTTTTGTTCTGTCTTGCAAAATGATCTGCCCGAATACTGTCGAGGCGGTCACTGGCCACTCATACGTCTCGTAGGTGATAATGTGGCAGTCATTGCTCTGAACTCTTCCAAACCAAACCCGATACCCTGGCACTCTAACGGACGTATCCCCCGGGAGCAGCTGGATGCACTCGAAGAGATACTTCAAGACCCTCGTGTCAAAGACCGTTACATTTTTGTCATGACACACTATGCACCCCGTTTGGAAAATGGAGAACCCGACACTAAATTGCATGGACTCATCAATGCAGATGATCTTTTGGAAAAGTGTAAAGCAGTCAAACATGGTGCCATACTTTGCGGACATATACACAGAACTTATCAACTTGATCTGGAAAATATGAACTGTGATCTCTACTGTGCAGGTTCTGCAACCATGGAGGGACATGAAGGATTTTGGGTGTATGAGGTAGAAGGAAAAGAGATGAAAGCAAAACGTGTCTTTTGGGATAGGGAAACTTGTACTTACTGTTTCTAAAAACCTCTCCAGGCAGTTCCCATTTGAATGTAAAAAGTTTGTCCATCTTTACTAGTTGCAATGTCTACTCCTGCCTTTAAACCAAACTTCTCAGCAATAAGATAACGGAATCCTACTCCACCAGCGACAATGTTTGAGGATTCGGAAAATGAGACATCACTCTTTGCTACTTGTCTGGAAAATGCTTTTCCGACACCTCCAAAGAGTGTACCTTCCCATCTTGGTGTAAATCATGGCTGGAACTCCACGCATTGAGACAAATGGGTACAAATAGGGTGCTATCTCTCTTCTGTCCCCCTCTACTGTTTCGCCAACGACAGAAAAATCTAAGTTTATTTTGTCGTTAATGTTATTGTAAAAGAGGCTTGTCATTTTATAATTCACAAAATTATAGTCACCCCCTACAGCATCATCATAAATCTGTGCTCTTACAGAGAGGAACATGCCATTAATAGGTGTAAGTTGATTATTACGTGTGTCATATTCTGCTATGAGACTTACAGAAGCTATGGTCTCTTCTTTTACTATAGGCTTCAAATCAAAATCTAGGTTAATATCTGACTTCACATACATATAGGATGCACCTAAAAACCAAGCACTTTCGCCTATTCTTTTCTTTACGCTCTGATAAAAGAGTACACCATCTACATTCAGCTGTATAGCTTGATTTCCTGCATAGATATCTATAAAAACATTGGGTTTACCTATGTAGGTAGCTGTCCTCAGGGTGTCTTCCAGCCAGTAACCTATATGAAAGCCGCCAAAGCCCTGTGTACCATTTTCTGTACGTACTGCTACTACACCAGAGATGCTTGGAGGTATACGTCTTCCTGATGAAGATTTTTGTCCTATCAATGTATCGTGTAAATACACTAAAGTCAACCCTCCACCATACCCAACAGCAGGTTCAGTAATGATAATAGGTATAGGGAGAAAGCCATAGGCTTGAGACATATATTCACTCATATCCAAATCACCTTCTTTTGTAAAAAAAGAGATCTCCTCAGAACTGTTAGTATCAAAAATATTGATAATGCTTTGGGCCGATAAAACAGTACTCATCCATACAAAGATGAGTATTGCACATCTGGTTTTTTTCATCAATCTACCAGAAATAATTTAGATTGAACTGGAGCATTTTGGCTTCCAATTCTCCCTGATCTGCATCAGGATTAAGTGTTGAAGCATAACGAAGTTGAAACTGTGTTTGGGCATTAACCATGTAGCCCATTGTTACACCTAAAGAATCTGAAGTATGGGCAAAATTGAACGGTAGACCATCTGTAAAAGAATCACCCACACGCTGTACAAAATAATCTAAAGAAACAAAAGTTGATGCTGTAATGTCACGGGTGATATGAGCTTCTAACGTGTACATGGCATCTTGTTCAAGATTAGAACCAAAGCTGTTATCGTTATCTCCATAAAACCAAACTGACGGCAAGATCTCTAACGTGGTAATCTCTCCTGGTATCCAGTCACCTAATGTATACATAAATGGTAAACCAATACGTACATTCCAACGGTTTGCACCCATATTTAGGGCTCTATTATTCTCATAATCTCCAGTAGGTGCTGTTACTCCTACAAGCAGTGAGAGTACTGTATCTTGTTTGTATGTTCCAAATGCTTCAGCCGATAAAGCAGGCGCACCAAAGAGGTTAATGACCCCTTGTAGATATAGATCTCCCAAACCACTTGAAGTACGAAGATTTGTGTTAAGTAAAGATCCCGAAACTTTACCTCCTGTAATCACTGCTGTCGCAATAGCAGAGTGACCGGCAATATCAATAATACGATTGTACCCCA